>JAFZGR010000177.1 GCA_017555325.1 Alphaproteobacteria bacterium
ACTAAAACAGCACAAACAAAGGCAGATTTCAGACAAAATGACGATAAACCTTTACATTTTCCGTCATACCAGACCCCGATCCGGTATCTCGGGAGAATGTGGCACAAACGATGTGTAACTATCTTAACAAGACCCTGAAATAAATTCAGGGTGATAAAAAACTAAAACAGCACAAACAAAGGCAGATTTCAGACAAAATGACGATAAACCTTTACATTTTCCGTCATACCGGACCCCGATCCGGCATCTCGGGAGAATGTGGCACAAACGATGTGGAACTATCCTAACAAGACCCTGAAATAAATTCAGGGTGACGAAAAACTAAAACAGGATAATAACAGCACGAATGATATACTATTTCATAATACAACTCAAAGATAAGCTCAAAGTTGTTAACTTATTATCAGTCCTAATTTGCAAAAACAGATATTTCGCAAAAAAAAACAATTTAAACGATTAAAAATCTTATCGGGCATACAATGTTTTAATGCCTTTATTTTCTAAAATTATCGATAATTCTTTAATTAATTCTTTGCTGGGTTCCGGGGTGTCAGTTAAAGCATATGGAATACCCAATTCCTTCCATTTGAATACACCACTTTGATGATATGGCAAAATTTCAACCAATTCCACATTGGGATATTGCTTGATTTTGTCAGCAAATTCATCAGCATACGCCTGAGTATCGTTAATGTTTGGCACAACCACCCAGCGAACCCATGTCCGAATGTTTTTTTGACGTAATACATCTAAAAAATCAAAGGTGTGTTTATTGGATAATCCCGTTAATTTTTGATGTTCTGTCGGATACAAATGTTTTACATCCAACAAAACCATATCTGTTTCATCCAACAAAGCTAATGTATCCTCATCAATGTTTGTTGTACCTGCCGTATCTAATGCAATATGGATATGTTCTTTTTTTAACGCTTTAAAAACAGGTAGCAAGGCTTTTTTCTGCAAAAGCGGTTCTCCGCCCGAAAAAGTCACACCGCCATGTGAAAATTGCATAAACGATTTATACTTTAAAATTTCGGCAACAACATCTTTTCCGTTTACTTCACGACCGCCTTTGACATCCCATGTATCCGGATTGTGACAATATTGACAGCGGAGTGGACAACCCTGTGTAAACACAACAAACCGAATTCCCGGACCATCAACCGTTCCGCCCGTTTCAAACGAATGAATTCGTACTGTTGCCTGATTTAAATTTTCCATATCATACTCCCGTTGTTAATCAATTTTAATCTGTCTTTATCGTATAAACATTGTTTCTTTTATGCAATCAAAAAAATGTTTTTTTTAAGAAATACGACCCCGATATTGCTCCATATCGGGATCGCATATTCTTCACTTCACTTACTAAATTTTTTCGTGGAACGTTCTGGAAATAACATCCATTTGTTGTTCACGTGTTAATTTAATAAAGTTAACAGCATATCCTGAAACACGAATGGTTAACTGCGGATATTGTTCCGGATGTTCCATTGCGTCTTTGAGTGTTTCACGGTTCAAAACGTTCACATTAATGTGTTGTCCGTCATGACCGCAATAACCATCTAACAAGCTGACCAAGTTGTCAACTTGAATGTCACGGGTTTTACCCAAAGAATTCGGGATAATCGTAAATGTGTTGGAAATACCGTCTTGTGCGTGTTGGAACGGCAATTTAGCAACAGAACACAAAGAAGCCAAAGCCCCATTTGTATCACGACCATGCAACGGGTTAGCCCCCGGAGCAAACGGAACGCCAGCCGGACGACCATCCGGAGTTGCCCCTGTTTTTTTACCGTAAACAACGTTGGATGTAATTGTCAACACGGATTGTGTCGGAATGGCATCCCGATAAATCGGTAAACGATGGATTTTATCCATAAATTGTTTAACAACACGACGAGCAATTGCATCAACCCGTTCATCATTGTTACCATATTTCGGATAATCGCCTTCGATTTCAAAGTTTGTTGCCAAACCACGTTCATCACGAATGATTTTAACTTTGCTGTGTTTAACGGCTGACAAAGAGTCAACAACAATGGATAAACCGGCAATACCGCAACCCAATGTTCTGACAACATCTTTATCATGCAAAGCCAACATTGATTTTTCATAAGAATATTTATCGTGCATATAGTGAATGATGTTTAATGCGTTAACATATGTTTCTGTAAGCCAATCCATCATCTTGTCAAATTTGCGTTCCAATTCGTTA
>JAFZGR010000178.1 GCA_017555325.1 Alphaproteobacteria bacterium
ATGTTTTGCACAAAATAATGCTAAACCTTATTGGAATACATCATCAAAAACATGTACAGCCTGTCCGACGGCAACGCCATACTGGGATGGTTCAAAATGTGTGGCAACGTGTCCGGCAGAAAAACCGACATACAATTCAAATAAGGTTTGTGTGCCGTGTTATCAAATCAGCACAAGCACACCGGCATGGCATACAACCCAAAAGAAATGTACGACGTGCTATGCCGTTAATAATGCAAAACCTTATTGGAATGGTTCTAAATGTATTGCATGTCATGAGAAAAGCGCATCAACACCCGCTTGGAGCACAGCTACAAATCAATGTGTATCCTGTTATACAAACAACAAGGCAACACCGTATTGGAATGGGTCTAAATGTATTGCATGTCATGAGAAAAGCACATCAACACCCGTTTGGAGCACAGCTACAAATCAATGTGTTTCTTGTGTGACATTAGATAAAACAAAACCATTTTGGAGTTCATCAAAAAAAGCTTGTGGTTGTCCGGATTCCTCTACTTGGGATACTTCTTGGAATGCATGTGCGTTTACTATATCATTACCTGAAACTCCTTGGGGGTGTCGTAAAAGTTGTGGCGCTTCTGGATATAATGCAACATTTACACAGAAAGGATTAGAAGCTTCTTATGAATCATATTATACAGGATTTGTGGATGATTATTACTGGATTTGTGAAACAAGCATGTCTTCGTTAGATGCTCAAAGTTGCTATAATTATAAAGTTCGTACAGTTGGATTGTATGCACAAGGAAACTATACAAATAAATTTTTAGGTATTACATATAAAGGTTCAACTGCTACACGTGGTTATTGGCATTCGTATCAAGGAAATTGGGGTTTTAATGGGACAATGACTTTTGTATATAATTCTAATATTAAAGATGTTGGAACATGTCCTGTTGGATTTTATTGTCCAGCAGGGGATTATTTTATAGCAAATAGGTGCGCAGCTGGCACATATAACAATAAAGAAAATCAAACAGCCTGTTTGAATTGTCCTGTTCAAAAATATTGTCCAGCAGGCACAGTTAATCCGATTGCCTGTCCAAGTGGAACATACTATCCGTTAACAAAAGCAACAGAATCTTCTCAATGTCTAGATTGTAATACAACAACAATTACATATAACACAACTCAAAATGCTTGTCATTTTTGCGATAAACGATACTGGCGGAGCAGTGATGGCGCTTGCCTTTATTGTGGAGATACAAATTACTATAATGGTATTGAAAAAGAAGAATGTAATCTTTGTACAAATAGATATTGGCGTTCGGATGGTTATTGTTTCAATTGTAACACGGTAGAAGCTCATAATAATGTCCCAGAAGACCAATGTATCCGCTGTTCAAATCGTTTTTGGCGGAGTAGTGGTAGCTATTGTGTTCATTGTAACAGAACGGATACTTGGGATACAACTAAACAGGCAGAATGTGAACGGTGTACGAATCGTTATTGGGTGATGTATGATTCAACCAATAAATATGGATATTGTTATATGTGTCCATCCGGAATGACCCGAGATTCTGCAACCGGGATTTGTACATGTCCAAGCGGACAGATATTCAGTCGGAATGAAAATAAATGTGTTGCTTGTACACAATCTGGTGAATTGTTATCTACAGAAAAGTCTAATGATGCCAGTTGTGGTGGCAAACGGTATTATTCTACAAATCAATACTCTTACTTGTGTACTAGAACGGACCAAGTTCCTGCAACCACTCAAACAGAGTGTTTCAGTTGTACCTCTGCAAAACGGCTTTGGAGAAGTGCAGATAAAGGATGTATTGCATGTAACGATACAAGACACCATAACAGCATTACCCAAACTGAATGTGAACGGTGTACGAATCGGTATTGGCGTTCTGATACTTATTGTTTAAGTTGTAATGCGGTAGATTCTCAAGGAAGTACAGAAGAAGAGCAATGTTTCCGCTGTTCCAATCGTTTTTGGAGAAGTTATGGCAAGTACTGTGTGCACTGTAATGTTGGCACATGGGATACAGTTAAACAAGCAGAATGTGAACGGTGTACGAATCGGTATTGGGTATTGTACGATTCAGCCAATGGATATGGGTATTGTTATAAGTGTCCAGATGGGATGACGCGGGATTCTGCAACCGGCATTTGTAAATGTGCAAGCGGACAAATATTCAGTCGGAATGAAAATAAATGTGTTGCTTGTACACAATCTGGTGAATTGTTATCTACACAAAAGTCTAATGAAGCCAGTTGTGGTGGAACTCGGTATTATTCTACGAACCAATACTCTTACTTATGTACCAGAACTGATCAATATCAGCAAACAAGTAAAACAGAGTGTTCCAGTTGTACAAAGGCTAAACGGTTTTGGCGGAGTGCAGATCAAAAATGTATTGCCTGTAATGATATGAATTATCACAATAACGTGACACAAACCGAATGTACAGGGTGTACGAATCGTTTCTACCGTTCATCGGATAAGTATTGTTTTAGCTGTAATCGGGCAGATTATCAGGAAAATGTAGAAAAATCACAATGCGATCGTTGTTCAAATCGTTTCTATAGAAAACATAATAATACGTGCATCAGTTGTAATGATGGCTCAACACATGCCTATACGACAAAAGCCGAATGTACGAGTAACTGTTCAAATCGTTATTGGAAAGTACATGATACAGCAAATCAGTTGGGATATTGTTATAAGTGTCCGGATGGGCAAACGGCAAATAGCTCATTTACCGGTTGTCAATAGGGTTTTAACTGATTAAGTTATATTGAATCTTTACAACTTTTCATTTTTGTGATATAATGTGATAAAAATGGAGTTTGTATGGTTAGTTATACACAGGGCATTTTAAATAAACAACGGCGTAGTGCATTGGTGCGACAAATATTAAGTCCTCTTTTTATTTTAGGTGGATTGGCAAGTGTTTATACCGGTGTTAAGGAATATGCTGATTTAGATACGATACCCTCAATAACCCAAAAGATAGATGATACAATAAATAAGAAAGATTCACAAACGGATCCGCTTAATCTTGCCTTTTGGGGAATATTGGCAACATGTGTTGGGATAAAACAATTTTCCAAATCAAAAAAAATGTTAAGAGGAATTACACAAAATAAAACAATGGAGATTTCTGTTTCTTATGAGGTGTTGGATAAACTGGTTTATCCGAAAGAATCAGATCAAACAAGTGATTTTATGTATCGGTCATTAAATAAAACTGATTTAATTCGTTTTTGTGAAATGTTTAATTTATCTACTCTAACGCCAAAAGAACAACGAGAAACTTTACAAATGTTGATAGATGTATCAGAAAAAGAGCCTTTTTTACGCTCGTTTATCAGAACACCTGTTCCTTATACAAATGCTTATTTTAATATAAGAAAATTACCGAATTCTATTGAAAACATGGCCCTTTTAGAACGCAATGTGAATAGTTGTTTTTACCAAAAAATACCTGTTCGGAATATTGCTTTCTTTTTTCATGAATGGCGTCATATTCAACAGTTTCACGATAAATCTGTTGTGCGTTATACGTCCTTATCCAATAAATTTGGAATAGAAGTGTTTAGTGAAGCTGAAACAAAGGGATATGATACAATTTTGTCTATGTACGAAACGCATAAAACAACAGTTGGTCCAATTATGGATAAAAAGCACACGGCGTTATTTATGGATGCTTTTACAGCATACAATTATCAACAATTACAAAACGATCCTCAAAAACGGGAAATGTTTAATTTGTCTTCAGAAACAGAAGCAAAGCAACAATTAATTGCTCGGGGAGAAGCTTTTCAAAATATGGTGGGTGTTGTGATGCATTTATTATTGGAAGAAAATACGCAAATGCGCCAAAAATTTTTGGAAAGTACTGTTGATAAATTTTTTGTGAAAACAAATATTATATCGCCTAAACAAAAGCGGAAATTTTTAAATCAAATGACACATATTAATACATATTGTGATGCTTGGCAAAGGGCTTATTTGCATCCATTTAATGCAACAAGCAAAAAAGATACTGTTCATGTACTGGATTTGCAGACATTTAATGAATATTTGGATTATTATTCTCAGGTTACAAAAATTAATTTATCCGGTATTTCAATCGGAAAGAAAAAAAATACAGTCTTTAATCTTTTGCATCAACAAGCAGCGGCATATGCCACATCTTAATGGCGATTAGCAAAATAATACAAGATTATTATGTTGGCAAAGTAATTGTTTATAGTGTTATTATTTTAATATAAATTACCATTAAGCATGAGTTTTTTTAACTGTTGTCAGCAACTTATACTTTCAGGTTTTATGATTTGGCTGACTGGTTTTGTATGACTTGCTTATACATGTTTGGGTACGATTGATGATGTAAAAATCGGTGGTTTTTTTACCACCGATTTAGAATTAACGAATTTTTGGAATTTTAATTTCTGCAAAATATCCCGGAGGAATTCTGGTTTTTGAATATTTGGGATTAACCATAGAAATAGAATATTTTTGAATTTCCGTTAATTTGACAGCTTCATCAAAAAAATCTTCTGCAACTTTATCATACCTTGTTGAGTTCATAATGTATAAAACACAAGCTTCGCCCCTATCAATCATACCACAACGGCGTAATGGTGTTGTCATGTCCTGATTGCGAACAACACCTTGTAATCCTTGTCGTTGTGGTTGTGGCGAAGAACCACCGCCAAACAATAATGAACCAAACATCATACCTATAATAAGAACAATCAAACTAACCAACATAAATCCCTTTGTTGTGATAATTGTTGCCGGCAAGCCGAAATCAGAGGCAAAATTAGGGAAGTATGTCGAGGTGTTCTTATCCGAATTTACATGAGAACTGTTTATACCCTGTGCATGTGTTTCTCTCGGTATCTGTGCTGATTGTTGTTGCTGTGGATATGGTTGTCTTTGTATTTGTTGTTGATACCCATCATGTGTCGGCTGCCTCATAGCGGGATTTACCCCCTGCTGTGGATGATGATTCCCCATTGGATTCATCCGTGGATTTCCACCTTGTTGAGGTCTGTATGCTCCTTGTCCGGACATTTGTTGTTGCATTGGAGGCCGCATTCCTTGTTGCGGACGGTTCATAGGAGTATTCATTGGGGGACGTCCTGCTGCTTGATTCATCGGCGGATGCATATTTTGTCCGGTTGGGTATTGTCCGTTTTGATGTTGCGTTTTTCCGCCCATTGGCTGGTGAGGTGGATTTTTTATTGGTTGATTCATTTTTATTTCCCTCCGACTAACCGTAAAAGTTTTAAATTCATAATTGTTAATAATTCTACACCAATATTGTTTTGATCAGGAATCCCGATAACTGCTAACTCATCATCAATGGCGGCATTTACTTTAAATGTAGATAATTCGCCACTTGTTGAATCAATCGTAACTTGTGTATCAATCCTTCCATTCTTTTTAAGGTGAGGGTATAGTAAAACAGATATTTGACTTTGAGCATATGCAGCATTTGCACAGCGATTGATATCAAATCTCATTTTCCAACCATTTGGAACAACAGCCATACCCTGACTGATAGGTGTTACTTGATAATATTGACGGATATATTGCATCAGCTTTTTAGAACTGGTTTGATGATCCATAGACAATAATTTACCCATCAACCCATTATTGGAAGAATGAATTTTATCCGCACCGAAGGATTGGATGATTTTATCCCAATTTCCATTCGTATTAAAAGATGTTAATGCATAAACTTGCGTGTCAGCAACAAGAAGTTGTCCGTCTTTCATAATTTGAGTAACTAATTCCTGAATGCGTTCTTCTTCTTCCCGAGTTAATAATAATGATAAAATGCCTGTATTCCAGTTGGGCGTAATGTTTTCAATGCCGGCACCTCTTAATGCATCTAAAACACCCAACATGAGTACACGATTATTGGGTAATTTTAACTCAAAATTAGCTCGACGGGATAAATATAACCCTTTTTGTTTTGCATCATATTTATAATATGTTTCTCCGGCACGAGTTAATTCATCTATTACAACGGATAATTCGCCATAAATATCTTTTGCATTCAGTGTCACGTATGTTTCATCATCTGTAAATACTTCGATTTTTGCTTCTTCAACCAATTGTTGTAATGCTTCATCCAACGGCATTTCTTCAAAAGAATAACCATTTACTTCATAACGGGGTAATTCATCCAATGTGTTTGCTAATCGGAGTTTAAAATCATCTTTTTCAACTTTTACAGATGTGATGATTTTTTGATTTCTGATATCATCTGTTTGACAACGGAACGGTGTTTCGATATTTAATAATGTTACCGATTTTGTCGGAGCGTTAACGGTTCCGCTTGCCGGATATAAATTAAAAATTTGTGCCGATGCGACAGAAGCCAACATTATCGGTAAAGCAATTGAAAACAAATATTTTAATCTCATTTTATTACCCTTTTCCTAAAATATTTTACATTATCAACTATAAAAACAATCTTTTTTTCTTTTTACACTATTTTTAGTGACTTGTGAAGTCTTTTTTTTCTGCTTATTTAAGAGTTAAATGGATCCTCCATTATTTCAAATCCGTCCGGTGCTGGTCCTAAATATTCTTTTTTGTTACTGTTATCAATCATTCCTAACATTCTGCGTGCTTCATTCGCATCCATTTCTTCACTGACCAACGGAGAAATATCTGTCGGGGCATTATCATAAGCAACTTCCAAATCTTTTTCTAAGGCAACTAAGCGATTTTGTAAAAGTTGTAATCCATTAGAGCGTTCCGCTTCCAATGCAGGATAGTATGCTGGCGAGGATAATACTTCTTTAATATCTTTTTGCACTTGTTCCATCACATCAATTAAAAAACCGTATTGTTTGTAGGCATATATTTCAATTTTTCCCAATTCAATACAGCGAGCTTCAATCCATGCATGAACCATATTGACAAAATCTAATTGTTTAAATACTTTTCGTGCCATAAATTGTTCTTTTGTTTCTTGAATTTCCGGTATATATGTTTGTTTTTGAATGGAATTTATGTTCAAACTGTTTATAGCAGGTATTCCGTTTGTATAATTGATATTTTTGTTTTGAGAGGCTTCTGGATTATATGCTCCATTATTTGCTTCATAGAGGTCCTCATTCGGATCATATCCAGCATTCGGATCATATCCAGCATTCGGATCATATCCAGCATTCGGATCA
>JAFZGR010000179.1 GCA_017555325.1 Alphaproteobacteria bacterium
AACAGCCGCAACAGAAACAACACCTACATTAGGTAATTGTTACCTTTGCCCATCAGGAATGACACGGGATACAAATACCGGAATTTGTAAATGTTCTACAAATAATATTTATGACAGAAGCGGAAAAAAATGCGTCTCTTGTACTGATACTACAGCCGTATTATCAACAGAAAAAGCCACGGAAGCCAGTTGTCCACAAAAAAGATATTATGCAAATGATGCAAAAGCTTATACCTGTAGTGTTACAACGCAAAATCCGGCTACAACAAAAAACAACTGTTTATTCTGTGGTACGAATGTGCGTTTTTGGAAATCATCAAATAGCTATTGTTATCATTGTTTAGATACTGACGAAGTATCAGATACAACAAAAGCAGAATGTGAAATTTGTACCAATCGATATTGGGTTGAAACAAATGAAACAACCCATGTCGGCAAATGTTATGCTTGCCCTTCAGGTATGATTCGTGATACGAATACCGGTATTTGTAAGTGTAATTCAAATTATATATATAATAGAGATACAAAAACTTGTGTTGCCTGCACAACAACGTCTGCTTTCGCATCAACAGAATTATCAACGGAGAAAAGTTGTCCGGCAAAACGTTTTTATGCAAACAATGCCGATTCGTATATTTGTACAGATGCTTCAAATCATCCAGTGACAACAAAAGCAAATTGTATGTTCTGTGGGGCAAACAATGTCCGTTTTTGGAAAAGTAATGACGGGGATTGTTATAGTTGTAATTATGTTGGAGATGGATATACTGGTAGTACAACTCAAACAGAATGTCATACCTGTTCTAATCGTTACTGGAAATCAAATAATAACTGTTTTTATTGTTCGCACACCAGTGCTAGAGATGGTATTGAACAAGAGGAATGTAATCGCTGTACAAATCGTTTTTGGAAATCTAATAAGACATGTTATCACTGTGATAGAAGTGATTCAGCTTCTGGTATATCTCAAGAAGAATGCAATCGCTGTACAAATCGTTTTTGGAAATCTAATGAATATTGTTATAATTGCTCGGCTTCATCTGTAAAAGAAGTAACAAAAGCCGAATGTATTCGTTGTTCTAATCGTTATTGGACAGTTACAGATGCTACTAAAGGTTTGGGAACTTGCACAAAATGTGCTTCTGGTACGACTCCAACTGCTGATAGAACAAGTTGTCAATAAGAAAATTTATTGATACGCACACATTATGCGGTTGAATAATGTTTATTTGTTGAGACCTTCAACCGCAATGTTGCATTCTTTCATATAAATTAAAATAAATTGTTTAATCTTTATATAGTCAACCCCTGCCAACATTTATTGGCAGGGGTTTGTTATATACATGAAAAATCTATCGTGTTAATCCATCCATTTCTAATGGCAATGCTTCATCTAAAGAAACAATTGTAGCATTTTTTGAAAGCGTGTTACCTTGTGTTGGAACGTCTAACACTGGAAATGCTTCTGATCCTTTTTCGGTAGAAGGGAAATACTCCCGTTTAGCTTCTAATCCAGAGGCAAAAGAAACAACACCTACACTATTGTAAACATCATTCGTTGTATAAGCATAATTAACAGCAGCTCCTTTATTTTTTGAACCGCTTGAATAAACATCATACCCAAATTGAGAAAATTCTTTTGCATACTCTGCCGTACTCAGATTAACTTTTACCATTAAAGCATCCTTTCGTTAAAAATTTATTGAAATATTGTTACCATATTTCAATTTATCTGTCAACTCTTTTTTTATTTAGACAACAAAATATCCGGTGTTGTTTTTCTTTCATCCAACATAAGCACACCACCTTGCGCATACTGAATCATTAATCTACGGATAATTTGCCCCCCCGGTAAATATAAAAATTCTTCTGTCGGTTTTGTTAATTGAGCAAACGTATTCATTTGAATCTTTTTATATTGCGCAAAATCTTTCACTTGTGGTAATAATCCTTTTTCTTGCACTTTATCTAAAAAAGTGGCATATGAGGGTTCTTTTTTAAGCCATTGAGCATCAATATTCCACAAATCACAAAAGGCATTATTGAAAAATGTAATATGTGCCGAAGCATTAAACAATACAATTCCATATGGTAATTCCTTTAAAACAGAACGATGTGCTTTTTCAGCTTCAGATAATAAGGCTCGCAATCCTTCTTCTGTTGTTTTGTCCTGTCCGTATTTTAATGTCAAAAATGTATTTTTACCAAGCGGTAAAGGCAAATCCGCCCAATGCATATCTAATGTATCATCCTTGCTTGTTTCATATGCTTTATTTGCAAAACAAACGTTTTGTTTTGTATCTTCCACATATAAGGGAAACGGAAGAGCATTAAGTGTTTTGGTTAAAATTTCTCTTTGTTGCAACAGATGCGTATAAGCTTGACGTTCTTCAATCAGTAAAACTGTTTTATATGTCATATCTTTAAACCATAATACAAAAGACTTTTGATGGGGATTAGACATATGTAATACACGTCCTGTTACATTAAAATAACGTTTCTTTTCTAATGTGGCAACCGTTAAGTCAAATGGCATGTTTTTTTGTTTGAGATTTTGAACCGATTCCATTAAAAGGCGAGCATCATTTGCGGACAATCTGTTTAATACGGTTGATAATGAAGTATTTTGTTCCACAATGTTTAAAAGCAAACACAGTCTGCGGGAACAATGTGTATATTCTTTCCCTTGTGCAATTGTTGTGCAAAAATAACCATCGGGTGCTGAATCCAAAATATCTTCCATTTGATATGTTGCTTCTGTACTTTTATGTAATTTATGACGCAAACGAGCTATAAAAACAGCCGCAAAAATAAAACACAGCAAAATAAATGCATAAAACCAAATAAAAATCAGTGTCATTTTTTTCTCCGTTAAACCGGATTATACGTTTCTTTTATTTTCTTTGCAAGAAATTTCGGTAAGACAATGCTTCACTAATATGCCTTTTTAAAATAACATCAGAAAAGCTCATGTCTGCAATTGTTCGGGCAACCCGAATAACACGATGATACCCTCTTGCCGATAAAACAAATTTTTCAGCTGCGTGTTGCAATAAAACCGATGCTTCCGGTTCAAGACGGGCAATTTGTTCTAAAAAAAGACCATCCGCTTGTGCATTACAGGTAATGTTTGAATTGACAAAACGATCTTTAGAAAACGCACGAGCTTCTAAAACCCGTTGTCGAATAATGTGGGAAGATTCTCCGGTAGGTGTTCCGGCTAATTCCCATGGATTAACAGCCGGAACATCTATTTGTAAATCAATTCTATCTAAAAACGGACCGGAAAGTTTTGCCCGATAATCCAATCCGCATCTTGGGGCACGGGAGCATTCATGTCCAGGTGTTCCCAAATACCCACATTTACAAGGGTTCATTGCTGCAATTAATTGAAATCTTGCCGGATAGGTGACATGTGCATTTGCTCTTGATACGGTAATATTTCCCGTTTCAAGTGGTTGACGCAAGGCCTCTAACGTTGTCCGATTAAATTCCGGTAATTCATCCAAAAATAAGATGCCGTGGTGAGCTAATGATATTTCCCCTGGTCGTGAATGCGCACCTCCTCCAACTAGTGCCGGCATGGTCGCAGAATGGTGTGGTGCCCGAAAAGGTCGTTGTGTTACTAACTTTCCTTCTTTCAATTTGCCGGCAATCGAATGAATTTGACTAATTTCCAATATTTCATTTTGTGTCAATGGTGGCAAAATGGACGGCAAACGACTTGCCAACATTGATTTTCCAGATCCAGGCGGACCAATCATCAATAAATTATGTCCACCAACTGCTGCAATTTCCAAAACACGTTTTGCCGTTTCTTGTCCTTTAATTTCCGATAAATCAGAAAAAAATATTTCCTCCCCCTGTTGTTTTTTTGAAGGTAACGGAATTTCGATGTCATTCTTAAAAAAATTTAACAACTGTAATAAATTTTGAGCCGCTAACAATGGAGAGACCTGAACCCAGCTTGCTTCTGTTCCCTGTTCTATAGGACAAATCAACCCTTTATTTGACTGCATAGCACACATTGCCGCCGGCAGAATACCCGAAACAGGACGAATAGATCCATCCAATCCCAACTCACCCATCATTACAAAATTATTAATTAGCTGTGGATCAACAATTTTCATTGCTGCTAACAAAGCCATAATAATCGGTAAATCGTAATGAGTTCCTTCTTTAACTACATCAGCCGGAGCCAAATTAACAGTAATGTGCTTTGCCGGTAATTCCAAACCGATAGAATGTAAAGCCGCCCGCACACGTTCCCGACTTTCGGCAATGGATTTATCCGCTAATCCCACAATTGTAAATGCAGGTAATCCATTTGTCAGTTGTACTTCTGTTGTAATTTTTAATGTTTCAATTCCAACAAAAGAAACTGTTGTTGTGGTCGCAAGCATTTTGTATCCTTTGCTTAATTACCAACGGGGAATATTTGTGGAATTATCCCAGTCTGTTTTGGGGTACCCTGAATCGGTATTTTTTGCTTTTTCAGGCAATTGTATATAACCTTGTTGCTGATATGAAGCGATACACATGACATCCACAGCATCACATTGAACTGTTTCGTTTCTATTCGGGTTTTTGAAAGAAACCATTTGCGTTTTATTTGTTTGAACAACAGGAGGTTCATAATCAGAAGATGCCCACGATGGGTATATTTGCTCTGTTTGCGTTGTAATCCGCTGTTTTGTTGTCGGTTGTTGCATTATCGGATTTTGTATTTTGGGCACTTCATGTACCATTTTTTGATTTCCAATAACAGCATTTTGTTGCGGAATGGTAATTTGTTGCGGTGTTCCGTACGCTAACGGAGTAACAGCCGGTTGTGCATATGGATACATTGTTGGTTGGGGTGTATATTGTGGAATAACAATAGTTTGCACCAGTGGTTGCTGTGGTGTTACTGCCGGTTGTGTCGTAGATACACTTACATTTGGTGTCGACAAATTTGTCGGTTGTGTAATCGATTGCGGAAGGGTAGAATATGCATCCGATTTTTGCTGAAATGATGAGCGTGTAGGAGCACGCAAATTATTTTGTGCATACATAACATCATCAGAAGACGAACCAAAACATCCGCTCAAAAGAAAGCAAGTAATTGATAAAAAGTAAAAATTCTTCATAATTTTCCCCAGTCAAATTATTTGAATAACTCACTATAACAAATTTTTAAAAAAAAAGAAACACTTTTTTATGATGAAAGTGTTTTTTTTATTCATTTTATTTTTTTATCAATAAAACCTATCTGCCATACCTTATGATATTTTATAAAAAAACAGAAAAACAACTGACTTTTTGTCATATTTTCTATTTTAAAAAAAACAAATGTATGCAAGTTATTCTTTTCACTTGAATGTTTTGCATGTGTATGGTATAGAGAAATATATTTGAATTTAAACAAGGAGCAGTTATGTTTTTACAATTATTTAAAAATAAAAAATTTTTACCGTTATTAACTTCTCGTTTTTTATCTGCGGTTAATGAAGGATTTATTCGAACGGTATTTTTGTTTTTTGTGACATACAAATTAACACAACCTAATCCAACATTTATGGTGTTGGCTGTCATGTTGTATGCTCTTTCTTTTTGTTTTGCAACAATTTATATCGGGCAGATTGCTGATAAATTTTCAAAAGCTAAATGTTTGAGAATTGTCCGTCTGATTGAAATTGGTATTATGCTTTTGGCACTTATTAGTCTGTCTTTGGATTCTCGATTATTATTAATGAGTATTTTAATTGTTGTCGGCATGACAAATGCTTGTTTACGAGTGTTGGATACATCTTTAATTACCGAACTTGTTGCTCCGGTCAAATTAAACACAGGCAATACTTTAATGAAAATCGGGGTTATTTTTGCGAGCGGATTATCGTGTTTGTTATTGACAAGCATTTTAAAATTTGATGTAGCCTATTTTGTCGTTTGTTCGTTGGGTTTGGCTTTATCTATTATAAGTTATTTCATTACTTTAAAAGTACCTGTATCCGAACCAACAGATAAAGATTCAATTATATATAGAAATCCATATAAGGCTTTTGGTTTTGTTTCGGAAAAATTAAAACATCAATTTGATGTATGGGCTTATTTGGTTGGAATTGCTTGGTTTTGGATGGTTTCTGCCGTTATTTTTGTCTTTTCGGCTGATTATGGACGAACAGTCTTAAATGCCCGTTGGTCTGTTGTTATGTTTTTAAGTTCCGGCCTTTTTACCATCGGTTATATGGTCGGTGGAGCGTTTTATGCCCGTTTGTCCCGTAAAAACAATATGGGAGCATATACATCCATTGTCGGATTGTTAATGTCTTTATTTTTATTTAATTTCATATTTGCCAGTATGGGCGCCAGTGGGTTGGTTTTTGAAAAAGGAATTACCGTTTTCAAAATGTTAACAACTAATTTCAACTACTGGTGTATTATGATTGATGTTTTTGCATTAGGTGCATTGGCAGCCTTTTTTGTAATTCCGTTTTATACACTTATTCAACTTAAAACCCCAGCTTATATGATGGGCCGTATGATGGCTTTTTCAAATATGGTTAATGCCATTGCTGTTTTGGCAACATTGATTGTTGCTTTCGGTTTAACCATTTTATCATTAAATATTTTGCAAATTTTAACATTGTTTGCAGTTGCAAACTTGTTGGTTGCCGTTTATATGATTCGTTTGTTGCCAGTACAATCTCGCCGAAATGTTTTTAAAACAATTTTGAGGACTTTATTCAAAGTTGAAGTAAATGGATTGGAAAATTTGGAAAAAGCCGGAAATCGCGCATTATTGATTACAAACCATACCTCATACATGGATGTGTTGCTTATATCCACATTTATTGATAAACGTATTACATTTGCCGTTAGCGACCAGTTAATTGAAAAAACACTTGTTAAATTTATGACAAATTTAATGGATGTTCATCCGTTAGATCCACAAAGTCCGTTTGCTGTTAAATATATGGCAGAAAGGCTCAATGAAGATAAATTATGTATGATTTTAACCGAAGGTATTATCGAAGGGGGAAATACCCGTATGAAAATTTACGAGGGACCGGCGATGATGGCTGTTAAAGGAAATGCCCCTGTATTGCCAATTCGAATTGATGGTGCTTCTAATACATTCTTTTCCCGCATATTGGGCAAAAAAGCGCACTTTAAATTGTTTCCAAAAATTACGATTAATATTGCCGAACCGGTTGATTTTAAATTTAAAGAAGAATTAACAACTCGTGAAGTTCGTGAAAAATCAAGTTCTCGGTTATATAATATTTTATCTCAAATGACATTTGAGAGTTATGATAAAAACAGAACTCTGTTTGATGCTGTTGCTGATTCAATGCATATGGTCGGATATTTAAAACCAATATTGGAGGATACATCTCGAAAACCAGTTAAATTTTGTGGTTTTTTCTTAAAATCCATTATTTTAGGGCGGTTAATTCAACGGGCAACAACAGATGAAAAATATGTAGGGTTGATGATACCGACATCTAATGCCTGTGCTTTATCCGTTTTTGGACTTCATGCCTTTGGTAAAATTCCGGCAATGATTAATTTTACATCCGGACCTAAACAAGTTATTTCAACCTGTGAAACTATTGGATTAAAATCTATTGTGACAGCACGGAAAGTTGTCAGTATGGCAAAATTGGATAATTTAATCACGGCGATTGAAACTGCAGGTATTCGTGTTATCTACTTAGAAGACTTAAAACCGACACTGACATTAAAAGACAAATTAATCGGCATTGCAGGAGCAATTTGTCCTAAGACAATTTATCGAAAAATGAATCCGCTTAAACCGACAGCAGAAGATACCGCAGTTGTTTTGTTTACATCTGGTTCGGAAGGCATGCCTAAAGCCGTCTTTTTATCTCATCGAAATATTATTTCAAACTGTTATCAGGTACCGGCATTATTTGATGTGTATCCGTCTGATGTGTTTTTAAACTGTTTGCCGATGTTTCATTCATTTGGTTTGGGCGCCGGTATGGTTTTGCCGTTATTATTAGGTGTTAAAACGGTGTTATACCCAACACCATTACATTATCGGATTATTCCGGAAATTTGTGCATCCGTTAAAGCAACAATTTTCTTTGGGACGGATACATTTTTAGCTGGATATGCAAAATGTGCCAATCCGTATGACTTTAACAGTTTACGTATTGTTGTTTCCGGAGCAGAAAAAGTCAAAGATGAAACACGTAAAATCTGGGCAGAAAAATTCGGAGTTCGTCTTTTGGAAGGATATGGGGCAACCGAATGTTCTCCGTTTATTTCCGTTAATACATTCTTACATTCAAAAAAGGATTCTGTGGGACGATTAATGCCTGGTATTTCCTATCAATTAAAACCGGTGGAAGGCATTACGGAAGGACAGGAATTATGGGTTAAAGGGCCAAACATTATGCAAGGATATATGCGTCATACCGATCCAATGCATTTGGATCCACCGGAAGACGGTTGGTATGACACGGGAGATATTGTATCCATCGATGAAAATGGCTATATATCCATAAAAGGCAGATGCAAACGTTTTGCTAAAATCGGTGGAGAAATGGTGTCATTGTTAGCAGTGGAAGTTGTTGTTGAAAAAAGATATCCAGGGTT
>JAFZGR010000180.1 GCA_017555325.1 Alphaproteobacteria bacterium
ACTGCCGTTAAAGCCGTTTCCTTAATTTCGTCTTGGCTGGCCGTAGCAGAAACCGTAATTTCACCCCGCAATTTACCATTTACCTGAACACCCATAGACACCTCATCTTTAACCAAAGCATCTTTATTTAATGTTGGCCATGGTTGCGTACAAGCAAATGGTTCATAACCCAATTCTTCCCATAATTCCTCACTTAAATGCGGAGCAAATGGAGATAACATCACAATGTAATCTTTCATACAAGCTGTTAAGAATGTTTTATTAACCGTTTCATTTTGCATATATTTTGTTGTCGCATTCAAATATTCCATCAGCCGAGCTAAACCGGTGTTAAATTGGAAAGAATCAACACTTTGTGCAACGTTTTGAATAGAATAATTCCGAACGTAATCTAACTCTTTTTCTTCTTTCCCATACACATCAGAATCTGTTTCAATGGATTTGAATTTTTCAATCATCGCTTCAACACGACGAACAAACTTGTCCATAGAAACGATACCCTGATCAGACCATGGACCACCATCAACATAACTGAATGCAAATGACAAGAATAAACGCATGACGTCTGAACCATATTTTTGAATATAATCATCAGCAACAACCGTATTGCCTTTTGATTTACTCATTTTTTGACCGTCAGCTCCTAAAATCATCCCCTGATGAACTAAGGATAAAAACGGCTCATCAAAATTCAAGTATCCCAAATCTCTCAAAACTTTTGTAAAGAAACGAGCATACAGCAAGTGCATGGTAGCATGTTCTTGTCCTCCGATATATTTATCCACCGGCAACATTTGATTGATTTTATCAACATCCCATGCCTTATCCTCATTTTTATTATCGGCATACCGCAAGAAATACCAAGAAGAATCCACAAATGTATCCATTGTATCCGGATCCCGTCTAGCAGCACAACCACATTTTGGACAAGTGACATTCATAAATTCTTCGGAACGAGCCAACGGGGATTCCCCTGTCGGTTTAAATTCCACATCATACGGCAATTTCACGGGCAAGTCCGTTTCCGGAACAGGCACACAACCACATTTCGGGCAATGAATAATTGGAATCGGGGCTCCCCAATACCGTTGACGAGAAATCAACCAATCTCTTAACCGATACATTGTGGTTAATTTACCGGATTGGGATTGTTCCAATTTTTTAACAATACCCAAAACAGCATCTTCACTGGAAAGACCGGAAAATTCAGCACTGTTAATCAATTTACCTTTTTCACAAAAGGGTAACGGCTGTTCGTTACCGTCTTTATCAACAATAACTCGAGAAATCGGTAATTGATATTTTTGTGCAAAATCAAAATCTCGTTCATCATGTGCCGGAACAGCCATCACAAACCCCGTACCATAAGTTGCAATAACATAATCAGCAACCCACAACGGCACTTTACGCCCATCTACCGGATTAATGGCATAAGAACCGGTAAAAACGCCTGTTCTTTCTCGTTCCGTTGACATACGATCAATTTCATTTACTTTGGCGGCATTGCGAATATAAGCATCAACAGCATCCATGCAATCCGGTGTTGTCAATTCACGAACCAGCGGGTGTTCCGGAGCAATAACAACGTAGGACAAACCATACAACGTATCGGCACGTGTTGTAAAGGCATCTAATTGAATAATTTTATCGTTTGGAGCTTCAATATCAAAAGTAATTAATGAACCGGTTGATTTACCAATCCAGTTTTTTTGAATTTTCTTTGTTTTTTCCGGCCAATCCAATGCATCAATGGAATTGAGTAATTCTTCGGCATAATCCGTAATTTTATAAAACCATTGTTTCATTTTTTTCTGATAAACTTCGGCTTTACAGCGTTCACATTTACCGTCAACAACTTGTTCATTAGCCAAAACCGTTTGACAATCAGGACACCAATTAACTGGGGCTTCTTTTTGATAAGCCAATCCCTTTTCATACATTTTTAAGAAAATCCATTGTGTCCATTTATAATAATCTTCCGAACACGTACTAATCAGATAATTCCAATCAAAAGAAGCGCCCATTTTTTTTAATTGCGTAATCATTGTCGCAATATTCTTTTCGGTTGAATCTTTCGGATGAACACCAATTTTAATGGCATAATTTTCAGACGGGAGTCCGAATGAATCAAATCCCATCGGATGAAAAACGTTATATCCCTGCATTTTTTTGAAGCGAGCCCAAACATCGGCCACGCCAAAGTTATACCAATGTCCTAAATGTAATGTTGCGGCTGACGGATATGAAAACATTTCCAAACAATATAATTTTTTGTCATGACGTGTTTCATCATATTTAAAAACCTGTTTTTCTTCCCATTTTTGTTGCCATTTTTCATCAACTGAAACTGAATACTTCAT
>JAFZGR010000181.1 GCA_017555325.1 Alphaproteobacteria bacterium
AAAATAAGGATTTATTGGATTTTGAGTCCGTGTAAGGCTGAAAAAAGAGCTTTTTGAAAAACACTGTACACGGACCAATATAAGCGCTTGTAAAATAAAGAAAAAGTCGCTATTTCTAGCGACTTATCTGTTTTGGCTGGGCTGGCTGGATTCGAACCAACGAATGACGGTATCAAAAACCGTTGCCTTACCACTTGGCGACAGCCCAATATGTGGTCTTTTATGGCGCGCTTGGCGAGATTCGAACTCACGACCCTTGCCTTCGGAGGGCAATACTCTATCCAGCTGAGCTACAAGCGCAAGCCTCGCACAAAATGTAATTTTATTTATACACTCTTTTTTTTTAAATTGCAAGATATTTTTTTAGCTATTTGAATTTTTTTTCGCTTCTATTATTTGTTGCGTAGTGGAAAATTCTTCTGGATTAGCTAATGCTGCAATTTGTATGCCCGCAATTCTCATCTTTTCGGGATTAAGAGAAGCCAATGTTTCCAATACATCCCTTGTAATTCCAGAAAACTCTTCCGGTTTTTGCGCTTCACTCAATCGATGCGATAAACTTGATGATGCGGGTTGAGGTGCATTCATATCCAATAAATCGGTTAATGGAACATTTAAAATACTTGCCATTTTAACTAATGTATCAAATTGTGGATTCCCTTGACCCCGTTCAATGTTAGATACAGTATTAATCATAATTCCCGCTTTTTGAGAAAATTCTGTTTGGTTCATCTTTAAAGATTTACGCAATTTGGCTATTCGTCGACCAACCACTCGGGCAAAATCACGAATGTATTCTTTATCTACAACTTCTGTTTGTGTTACATTGTCAACAGGTTTTGAAGAAATGTCATGTTCATTATTTTTGCTCATATTATCACCTCATAATGTTTATTATTACATTATACTGTAATTTTTTGTGTTTTGCAAGAGTAAAAAACAATTTTTTGTTGGTTTATTGATTCATACTATCAAAGAAATCAGCGTTATTTTTGGATTGCCGTAATTTATCCATTAAAAATTCCATTGAATCTGTTACCCCCATTGGCATTAAAATACGTCTTAAAATCCACATTTTTGGTAACTTGTTTTTCTCTACCAGTAAATCTTCATTTCTTGTACCGGATTTGATAATATCAATAGCCGGAAAAATCCGTTTATCTGATACCTTTCTATCCAAAATTATTTCAGAGTTTCCGGTTCCTTTAAATTCTTCAAAAATAACTTCATCCATGCGAGACCCTGTCTCAATCAACGCTGTTCCGAAGATTGTTAAAGATCCGCCTTCTTCCACATTTCGTGCTGCACCAAAAAAACGTTTGGGGCGTTGTAATGCATTTGCATCCACCCCACCGGTTAATACTTTTCCGGAACTTGGGATAACGGTATTATATGCTCGAGAAAGGCGTGTAATGGAATCTAACAAAATAATAACATCTTTTTTATGTTCTACTAATCGTTTGGCTTTTTCAATAACCATTTCTGCCACTTGAACATGGCGTGCAGCCGGTTCGTCAAATGTTGAACTAATTACTTCTCCGTTGATAGAACGAATCATGTCGGTCACTTCTTCCGGACGTTCATCAATTAAAAGCATAATTAAATGCGCTTCCGGATGATTTTTTTCAATAGAATGCGCAATATTTTTCAACATAACCGTTTTACCTGTTCTTGGTGGAGCAACAATCAAGCATCGTTGACCTTTACCTTGCGGACAAACCAAATCAATAATACGTGGTGTTAAATCTTTAGTATTTTTCGGATCTCCGTCACTATATTCCATAACAATTGGTGTGTCAGGATATAACGGTGTTAAATCATCAAAATTAACACGATATCTTAATTCTTCCGGATCACTGAAATTAACAGTATTTATTTTTGTTAAGGTAAAATATTTTTCTCCGTTTTTAGGGGCATTGATTTCGCCTGCAATTGTATCTCCCGTTCTTAATCCCCATTTCTTTATATGTGTCGGAGCAACATAAATATCGTCCGGACCAGCTAAATAATTTGCTTCTGGTGAACGCAAAAAACCAAAACCGTCTTGCATGACTTCTAAAACACCTTCGCCATATAATATTGTTTCCGATTCGGAAAGTTTTTTTAAAATAGCATACATTAAATCTTGTGTTCGTAATGATGGCGCATTTTCAACTTCCAATTCTTCAGCATATAAAAGCAATTCAGCAGGTGTTTTTTTCTTTAAATCTTGTAATTGCATAAAAAACCTCTTAATAAATTTAGGAAAATAAACCGACAAATGAAAAATATGAAAAAATACTTGTTCGATAAGGAAGAATACCTTTCTTTTGTTTATATGTTTTTTTTATTGAATTGTCAATGAAAAAGAACTGGACTTCCCTGTTCTTTTATGCCAAAATGATAAAAAAACAGTATGTTTGAGAAAAATAGAGGTCTTATGGATATTTATGAATATCAAAATAAACGATTTTTTAAAGAACACAATCTACCGGTTTTAAGAGGCGGAATTGCTTATACACCGGCAGAGGTCGAACGAATTATTGATCAATTACCTGGAAATGTGTGGCGTTTAAAAGTCCAAATTGCAGATGATAGCCGAGAGCAAGGGAGCTTTCTTAATCATCCGCCTGAAAAAAAATCAGGTGTCCAAATTGCTTACTCGAAAGAGGATGCGATTCAAATAGCAAAAGAAATGTTTGGAAATGCATTTTTAACCCCGACAATGCGAAAAGAACAAATTATTCAACGCGTCTACATTGAAGAAATATGTGCTATTCAGAAAAAATTCGGCGTTTCTATTCGATTGGATTTTGCTAAGCATAATTTTGTTTTAACCGTTGAGAATAATCAAATATTAACAGAATTTGATATACCCTCACAAAAACCCAGTTTGTTTTTTTGGTACAAGGTTATACGTGTTTTTAATGTCAGTGGCACAGAACAGGCAAAACTATTATTTATTTTAAAGCAAATGTATCAGGTGTTTTTAGAGTATCATGCTGTTGCTGTAGAGTTTTGCACATTGGTTTTAACTCCGGATTCAAAATGGGTAATAGAGGATGGCAGAATCGTTTTTGATAATGAAGCAATTTCCCGTTTTCCAGAAATTATGGCTTTAAAAGAAGTGACTGAAGGACACGAAAGGGAAGCACTGGCAGAAAAATATAATTTTAGATATACACCATTTGACGGTAATATTGCATGTTTGGTCAATGGCTCTGGATTAGGTGGAGCAACAATTGAGTTGTTAGAATCTCACAAGGGGCGTCCTGCGTGCTTGCTAGATGTCGGAACAGAACCAACGGGAGATTCTGTTGTTAGAGCATTAAAATTAGCTTTATCCGAACCAAATGTTGATGGTGTTTTTATTAATATTTTTGGAGGATTAACCCGTTGCGACACAATTGCACAAGGTTTGATTGATGCGTCTCGAGAAATATCTACCGGTATTCCAATGGTTGTACGAATGGATGGTACAAACGCAATAATCGGTGAACGATTGTTATTTGAAAGTCGTTTGCCTTTTGTCGTCATACGTCAACCGGAAGAAGCCGTTATTTCTATTATTAAATTAGTTGAGGGGATTATATGAAAGTACAATTTCCAACAGGTCAAACACCGATTTTATGCCAAGGAATAACTACTGCTTCCGGAGCTGCTCATATTGAGCGAGCTTTGGCATACGGTTCTAATATTGTAAGTGGTGTTAGTCGCGATAAAGGTGTGTCTCGTTTTATGAATATTCCTGTTTTTTCAACAGTCAAAGAAGCTGTTCGAAAAACAAAACCACAAATCAGTGTTATTTTTTCCAGTCCTTCACGCGTGCTGGCTGATACGGAAGAAGCAATAAAAGCTCAAATACCAATGGTTATTTGTACAACAACACATGTCCCATATCATGATATTTTACGTATGCGTATATTGGCGCAAAAAAAACACGTTTACTTAATTGGTCCGGCTTCTCCCGGTATTGTGGTTCCGGAACAGGTTTTGGCCGGAAATATGCCTGCCGATTTATTCCCAAAAGGCACAATCGGTATTGTATCCCGTTCAAGTTCTTTAACATATGAATCGGTACAACAATTATCTGCTCGCAAATTGGGTGTTTCTACTTGTATAGGTATTGGATCAGGAGCGTTGTTGGGGACTTCTTTTATTCCAATTGTTGATTCTTTACTTACCGATACAAAAACGAAAGCAATATTAATTATCGGCAAAGTAAATAGTCATTTTGAAATGGAATTAGCATCTTTCTTAAGCAAGAAAAAATTAAGAAAACCTGTTTTTGTTTATTTAGCAGGACGTTCTCAAAAACACGTTAGTCGTGCGCCAATATTAAGTTGTGATAAAACACCTGTTCAAAAGGATGTTATTGCTCATAAAAAGAAAACTTGCGCAGATGCAGGCATGATACTTATTTCCCATTTTGATAAAATCGGAGTAGAAATAAAAACATATCTTGATGAACAATCATGCAAACTGAACCAAAAAAAACAAATGGAGAAAAAAGAAAAATAATGTCTTTATATGAAGTTTATACCACAAAAATGTGCCATGATTTAGCTGGTGTTATTGGAACGTTAGGAAATACAATTGAATGTATGGAAATAGATGATACATTTTTAACAGAGGGGATCGGGTTATTAAAAAATTCCGGAAAAGTTTTAACAGCAAGATTAAAGTTTTTTCGAGCTTTACTTGGGTTGAACACATCGATTACTCCGGAATTGGCAGAACAATATTTACAGACATATACTCCGTCTTTTATTATTCAGGGGACGGTTTGTAATCGATTGGCATTGGCCTTTATTTTGCTGGGCGCTGAATGCTTAATTCGAGGCGGAACAATTACAATAACGGATGATCAGTTTTGTTTTGAAGGTACTCAAATCATATGGGACGAAAGTAAACAAAAAATATTAACTGGCATAGAACAAATTTTAAAACCGCAATATATGGCTGTTTTATGGATAAATGAGTGGTTAAAGAATCATCAAAAAGTTATTCTGACGGAACAAACGGCAACACAATTAATTTTTAGAATAAAATCGATTTAATGTATAAATCGTGAATCTGTTATTGTAAATATTTTCCCCGTTTGAACATCTTTTAACAAAAAAGTTTGAGATGCTTTGTTTTCAAGAATTTTACCTGTTTTAAAAATTTTTTTGGTTTGTATTTGTGTTTTTGATAAATGAAAATCTTTGATTTTTAATTTTCTTTTTGTCATATAAAATTATCTCCCCTTTTAATAATGTTTTAATAAGTGGGATGTTGTTTTTAAATGTCAAGAGTTGTATTTTGTTTTTTTTATTCCTATGTAAAATCTGTCTTAAAAGAAAGGGGAAAATTATGGATACATTAATGAAGGTTTTATCCGCACTTTGTTTAATTGGAGCATTAAACTGGGGTTTGGTCGGATTATTTAATTTTGATTTAGTTGCGTTTATTTTTGGAACAATGAGTGTTTTATCTCGTCTTGTTTATTCTTTGGTAGGCATCAGCGCTGTTGTTCTGGTTATTTTAGCCATTCGCAATCAAATGAATTCTTAAAAATAAATTAATGACACCGCTATATTTCTATATAGCGGTGTTACACTACAAACATCAAGATTATTCTCTTTTTAATCAAGGAAAAACAGATAATAAATTATG
>JAFZGR010000182.1 GCA_017555325.1 Alphaproteobacteria bacterium
GCATTTTTAATATGACGGGGTAAAAAATGGAATTCACTGAATAAAATAGCATCATATCTCATTTGGAACGAGGCATATTGAGGATTTTTTTGCAGGAAGACAGCAGAAGATTTCACAACACGCATTTGATTTTGAATAGTAATTGCTTCTGCGGCAGCACCATACGTTCGCCGTTTTTTGACTTCAAAAAAGATAATGGTTTTTCCTTTTGTCATTATTAAATCAATTTCGCCGGCACCAGTTCCTCGTTTAACTGTGAAATTTTTGGCAACAAATCGATAACCTTTTAGACGTAAAAACCAAAAAGCTATTTTTTCGGCAAAGTGTCCGGTGGCGTAATTTGTTTTTTTCTTCATTTTTTTAAATCCAGCACTTTTTTATAGATTTCTTTTTTATGCAAACCCGTTAACCCGACAATGATATCGACAGTATCTCGGACGGAATGATGTGTTAGTGTTTCGGTAATTAAAGTTTCTAAATCTTCCGGTTGAGGTTGTTCGATTTGAGATTTTCTGTCAACAACGATAACAATTTCCCCTTTGGGTTGTTCATTTACTTGGTAAAATGATAAGAGATTTTCTAAATAATCTCGGCGTACCTCTTCAAATTTTTTTGTTATTTCCCGCACAATGGCTACTTCCCGATTTCCTAAAACGCAAAGCATGTCGGTTAACGAGCTTGTTAATCGATTGGCTGTTTCATAAAAGATTAAGGTAGCAGGCACATCTTTATATGTTGATAGTGTTTGTTTGCGCGCGGTGGATTTGTTAGGCAGAAATCCTGCAAACAAAAAAGTATCAGAAGGTAATCCGGATAATTGTAATGCCGATAATACTGCGTTGGCACCCGGTACGGTTGTGACGGGAATGTTGTTTTTTTGGCAATCACGAACTAGTTTATATCCCGGATCTGAAATAAGAGGTGTGCCGGCATCTGATACTAAAGCAATATGAACACCTTTTTTTAGTTTTTCAATTAATTTGGGTCGGGCAACATCTGCATTGTGTTCGTGATAAGGCGTTGTCGCTTTAACTTGAATGCCGGATAACATAAAGAGTTGTCCGCTGGTGCGGGTGTCTTCACAAGCAACCAAATCAACGGTTTCTAGTGTGTTTTTAGCTCTTTCTGAAAAATCGCCAAGATTGCCGATAGGGGTTGAAACAAGATATAACATTTAAAAACTCCATTATTATTTTTTTTGAATAATACTTGAAAATAACGTAAAAATCAAGTATATATAACAAAAAAGAATAAATAGAAAAGGTGAAGAAAATGAATAAGAAATGGCTAGCTATATGTTTGTGTGTTGTTTTAAGTGGGTGTGCAACACAAGTTAAAATTCCTGCAAATAGAGATTTTGCCGGACAGGGGGAAGTTGATACTATGCTGTTTCGTAAAACAAAAACAGCAATGTTATTGCCATTAAGTGGGCAAACGGCAGCAGTTGGTGAAAATTTTCAAAATGCGGCTTTGGTAGCGGGATTAGAACGACCGACAGAGGCAACGGAAGTGCTGTTTTTTGATACAAAAGGAACAGCTAACGGCGCTATAGATGCTTATTATCAGGCACTAACAGAAAAACCGGATATATTTGTCGGTCCTGTTTTTGCAAGTGAGGTTGATGCAATAAAAAAGCAAGAGCCGAATAAACCGGTATTGTCTTTTACCTCAGACACGACGGTATTAGGTGATAATATTTATTCATTAGCATTATTGATTCCACAACAAATTCAGAGAATTGTTGATTTTGCTTGTTCACAGGGGCAACGGCGTTTTGCAGTGTTGGGACCACAGGATAAAACAGCGGAGATTGTTGTTCGGTCTTTTGAAAAAGCTGTTGAATCTTGTCCGGGTATGCAGATTGTAGATATGTCTTTTTATGATGTTAATTCTGCTAATCTGACAACTCCTGTTGCTAAAATTGCTCCTCCATTATTAGATGCTAAGAAAAAGGACTTAACAGAAACAGAAAAAGAATTGCTTAAAAATCCGACAGCAGAACGATTAAAATTTGATGCGCTGTTTGTTTTTGAACAAGGGGTTAAATTGCAACAATTGGTATCTATATTGTATTATTATGATATTACACCTCAGATTGTTCCGTTTTATGGTTTGGCAACCTTAAGACAATCCAATAATCCTCAATTAGTCGGGGCATATTTTGCAGATATGTCTCAGGAACGATTAGAGGTCTTTAAATCAAAATATGTACAGACTTTTGAAAAGAAACCATTGCCGGTTGCGGCGTTTGGATATGATGCTGTTGCTTTGATTTCATTTTTGTCTCAACAAAATGCATTGACATCGGATGCGTTAACGGATGATGCTGGTTATCAAGGGGTCAACGGGCGTTTTCGCTTGAAAGAAGATGGAACAAATGAACGATTATTGGAAATATATCAAGCTATATCCAAAAATCGTTCTGTGGTAGTTGAAAATGCACCATCTTCGTTTTAAAAATTATTTTGCTAAATGTTGTCTGTTCCATTCATAGAGAGTGATGGCACAAGCGTTAGAAACATTTAAACTTTCTACATGGGGATTCATTGGTAATTTGACGGTATCATCACAGTTTTCTGCTGTTAAACGACGTAACCCCATTCCTTCGGATCCCATAATGATAGCACATTTTTCCGGCAATTTTGTTTCGTAAATAGTGTGTTGAGCATAGCCGTCTAATCCAATGCACCAAAAGCCATTCTTTTTCAAAACATCCATTGTGCGTGATAAATTGGTAACGCGGATATACGGAATAAGTTCTAATGCTCCACTGGCTGATTTTGCTAAAACGCCTGTTTCTTGGGGAGTGCCGGCTTCTGGAACGATAACAGCAGATGCATGAAAAGCTGCGGCTGAGCGTAAAATTGCTCCGATATTATGAGGATCTGTTACTTGATCCAAAAGAACAACTAATGTATTTTTTAGGGAAATTGTATCATTAATTAAATCTTCAATGGAATAAGAATTTAGTAACTGACATTGGGCTACCACTCCTTGATGAACGGCATCTTTTCCAACTAAAGTATCTAATTGTTCTTTTGTAGACCAGTGGATTGGGATGTTTGGTGGTAGTATTTTTATATCTAATGCATTTTTGACTAAATATAATTCTTTAATTTTACGCTTGGGATTGGTTAATGCCAATGTAACTGGATGTCGGCCGTATAGTAAAACGGATTGAGAATTATTTTTATTGATAGTATTGTTTTTGTACTGTTTATTGTTTTTAATTGCCATTTTTCACCTATAATGTTTTTTGTTTAATAAATGTACACGAAACTTGTTGAAATGTCAAACAATTAACTTTTTAAAAGATTTGCTTGAAATTTAAAAACCTTTGTTGTAAAATAAAATAAGGAATAACTTATTGCGGGGGGTATTATGCGCAAAGAAATTGGTGTAGCTTTAATGATGTTATTAATTTCTCCTGCTGTATATGGACAAACAAATTCTAACGGTTATCAAATTATTGAACGATTGGTTCGTCAGCGAAATGATGAGGGATTAAAGCAGTTTTATCAGCTATATCATACATTGGATTATACGGATAATTTTGGGCAAACCCCTCTTTGTCGGGCTGTTTTAAGACGAGACTACTTTGGATACAGAATGCTCGTCAAAAATGGTGCAAGCCGAAAACATTCTTGCGTTCAAAATATGTCTTATCAGCAAAAAAAAGAGTTTGATATCGGATATAAATCTTATTTAGGGATGATGACAGTTCCGGCTAAATCCGGAGTAGAAACAACGGTTTTTGATGCATCTAAACTTGCATGGGGAACTGCAGGTTTATTAGGGATTGGTGGTGTGGTTGCATTGGCTGCTGGCGGCGGTGGAGGAAATGGCGACAACTCTTCTGGTAA
>JAFZGR010000183.1 GCA_017555325.1 Alphaproteobacteria bacterium
GCTCCTGTTTTTTTATCCACTAATTCCCCGTTTTTAAACATTAAAAATGCCGGAATGCTTTGAATATTATAAAGTTCCGGTGTATGTGGTGCTTCATCCACATCCATTTTTACAATTTTAACTTTATCGGCATATTCTTGTGATAATTCGTCCATAATCGGCAACATTTGTCTGCATGGACCACACCATGTTGCAAAAAAATCCACAACGACAGGTTTATCGGATTCTAACACCTCAGATTTAAAGTTATCATCATTAATTTGTTGCATAAGTTTCTCCTTTTTCTTTGTGTTGTTTTTTTATTTATATATATTTTTTAATTTGTTTGTCAAGCATGATTTACAAACTTTCCAATGGCCAACGGGGACGAGCTTTAAAATCAAAACCATCTGATATCCCCAACAAATGCCTTTCCATACCGGCCCAAGCAATCATAACACCATTATCCGTACACAAATTGACAGGCGGAGCCGAAAAAATCAATCCGTTTTTTTGTGCTTTTTCTTCCAACATTCTGCGAACACTTAAATTAGCAGCAACACCTCCGGCAACAACCAAATCTTTGGCAGTTGGGTACATGGATTTAAACATTTCAATACCATGATCTAATCTGTCTGACATTTGTTTAATAACTGCTTGCTGAAAAGAAGCACAAATATCTTGCTTAATTGTGTCTGTTAAATTCGGTTGTTTTTCAATACATACCCGCACAGCTGTTTTTAATCCGGAAAATGAAAAATCACACCCTACCCGTCCTTTCATCGGTACAGGAAACTGAAATGCTTTTGGATTTCCTTTTTTTGCCCATAATTCTACATTAGGACCACCGGGATAACCGACTTCAAGCATTTTGGCAACTTTATCAAAAGCTTCTCCTGCGGAATCATCAATTGTACCACCTAATTTTTTATATTTTCCGACACTCTCCACAATGAGTAATTGACAATGCCCACCTGATGTTAACAACAATAAATACGGAAATTTTACCGGATTTGAGAGCCTTGCCGTTAAAGCATGCCCCTCTAAATGATTAACGGCAATAAACGGTAATTGACGTGCCCAAGCAATTGCTTTTGCAGTCATAACACCTACCAAAACTCCACCGATAAGACCCGGTCCGCCAGCAACAGCAACAGCAGATAAATCATCATACGTTTTGCCGGCTTTTTTCATAGCTTCTTTAATTAAAACAATACATTTTTCCAAATGTGCTCTTGCAGCAATTTCCGGAACAACACCACCAAATTGTCGATGTTCGTCATATTGTGACCAAACAACAGATGATAAAATTTCTTTCTTATCGTTAACCAAAGCACAGGCTGTTTCATCACAACTGCTTTCAATACCCAGAACAATTTTGTCTTTTGTCATTTTTGTTTGTTCCTTTTTAATGTTATTTGTAAAACACCACCGCTGTTTATCCACTTTGTTTCTCTGATTTTGTGTGAAAAAACAGGCGTTTCCAACCACAATTCAATTTCACTTTTAATCTTGCCGAGTTGATTAATCCCTTTTCCTGTTATGATTTTTATTTGTTTGGATTCTTTTTTATAATGTAAATCAATAAATTTTTTAACGGTCTTATAGGCTTCATCTAATGTATAACCATGTAAATCCAACTCAAACGCCAATTCTCCTTTAGATACACGATATGCGTGTAACTGAGGAGGAAATTCTCGTGGATGCTTGTCCGTTTTTCCCGAAAGCGGTTTAATGGTTTGGGTAAACTGATTCCAAACATCTATGTCTGCCGTTTGTTTCATTTGTATGCCTCAACTTTTAGGCAACAATAAATAATAAGAACCTTTACTTTTCATCCGACCGGCTTTATTAAAGGCTTTTTCTCCGTGTCCCCAAAAATAATCTGCACGAATCCCCCCTTGAATAGCTTTTCCGATATCTTGTGCAACAACAAGTTTTTGAATGTAGACTCCGTCAGGATCTTTTGTGTTTAAATAAACAGGTGTATGCATGGGAATATAGGTTCTGTCAACAGCAATGGATCGTTCTGGTGTTAAAACAACACCTGCGGATCCGTAAGGGGATTCTCCCTGTATTTCCTTGAAGAAAATATAACGTGGGTTTTCCGCCATAATTTTTCGTCCTTTTGAGGGGTTTTCTTTTAACCATTGACGCATATTTTGCATGGAGTGCAAATTGCGAATACCGTATGAAGCAAAAATACTGCCTAATCCTTTAAATTTTCGGTTGTTATTCCCGGCATATCCCAGTTTAATTTCACCATCAGGTGTAATCATCCGACCAGACCCTTGAATTTGTAAAATAAATAAATCGACGGGAGAATCCGCCCATGCAATAACAGGAGCATTGATACCGTCTTCTTCGATATCTGCTCGGGTTGGATAAGTTTTGCCGTTTTGATAACCATACGGAACACCATAAACAGGAACCTGTGATTGTGAAACCCGATGACGAGTTCCTGTTAATTCCGCTTCATAATAACCGGTCATAATACCTGTTGTTTCACCATAAGACATCACCAAATACGGGGTTAGCTGATTTTCAATATAGCGTTTAATTTGATACGAATCACTTGTGCGATATCGCTGTAATCCGACACAAAAATTAACCCATTGTTGATTTGGATTTTGACAAGACCGTAATAATGCAGGCAAAGCTTCTTCAAAATTTTCATAGCTCCACCCCGGCAAGGCTGTAAATGGAACTTCTTTAAGTTTAAAAGCCCTGCCCTGCGATAAATTGTGTGTTGACGGACAACCACATAAAAACAAAGAAACGGCACAGGTTAATCCAATAGAAAACAGGGAATTTATTTTATACATAAAAAGCCTCGCTTTGAGTTGCATTTAAAACCCATTTATTTTTAATTTTTTTAAATGTCCAAAAATCCGTTGTTTTGGCTATGCTCATGGCATCACCTTCAATAACATTTCCATCGGAATCTTTTAAAATATTAATTTGTTCCGTTTCAAAACAAACGGTAATTTTATCCTTTTGTTCCGAAGAGTGTATCACCTCGGCTTTGTTGAAGCAAACAAGTGAAAATTCCATTTTTTCGCCCCGTTCTTGCCGTTCTTTGATTAATTTTTCAAAGGTTTCAAAAACAGCTGTATCTGTTTGTGAACGCAAAACAGCTAAATCACCATTAGAAAAAGATTCGCAAACAGATTGAAATATCATTTTTGCTTTTAATAAAAAAGCCTGCTGATTCATTTTTTCCATTTCGGCCAAATTAAGCGGTTCTTTTAACAGTTTCATTTCAACAACTTGTCCAGTCTTTTCAGAAATAAATCTTAATTTTTCAGGAAGTTGAGGTTGTTTAACTGACTGTTTCCCCAAACTTTTATATAAAACAAAAACCAAAAACGCAATAATTCCGCCTAAAATAATATTTTCAATAAACATTCTGTTCTTTTTTCCTTTTTTTCTCTTTACAATTGATTTAAACGACTGTATACATATTCTGTATTTAAGCCGAAAATTAAATTTTTTTCAAGAGGATTTTTACAAAATGACAGAAAATACACAACAAATGGTACCCAACATTCAGGTAAATGCTCAATATATCAAAGATCTTTCTTTTGAAGCACCTGCTTTACCACAAATTTTAACAGAAATCACATCCGCACCTGCCATCAGTGTTAACGTTGATATTCAAGTTAACAAAACAGACAATGAAAATATGTTTATGGTTGATTTAAACGTAAAAGCTGCTGCACAAACACAGGATACAAAAAAACCGATATTTATTTGTGAATTAACATACGGCGCTTTGGTAACACTTGAGGTTCCGAAAGAACATATGGAAGGTGTTTTATTGGTAGAAATTCCACAATTATTGTTCCCTTATGCACGTGCAATTGTTGCAAACACAACACGTGAAGCCGGTTTACCGCCATTGCAAATCAACCCAATTGATTTTGCTTCCTTATATCGGAATAAAGTGGCACAAACAGAAACAAAACAATAAAGAAATAAAATTTATACACTAAAAGACAAAAAAGGTTTGCTTTTTTGTCTTTTTTTATAGTAAGCTACCTTATCATTATATAAATATGAGGTGTTATTTTGAAATATATAGCTGAAACGGAAAAGGATACCGTTGAAATCGCAACACAATTTGCCAAAACCCTAAAAGTTGGCGATATTGTTGCATTATACGGAACACTCGGAGCCGGCAAAACGGCTTTTTGTCGGGGATTTATTCAATCTTTAACAGGAATGGATATTGAAGTTCCCAGTCCAACATTTACATTATTGCAAACATATGATACAAATATGTATCCAATTTATCATTTTGATATGTATCGATTAAAACAACCGGATGAAGCCTATGAGTTAGGCATTGAAGATGCATTTACCGAAGGTGTATCCTTAATAGAATGGCCTGAAAAATTAGGACATTTACTCCCCAAAAAACATATTCGTGTAACCATAACGATTTTACCTGATGAAAAACGGGAAATTATTATTGATTGAGAGGGTGTTATGCAAAGAGATGATTTATTGACACAATTTTTAACACAATCCGGATGGGAAACAGCACATCGTTCTTTATTGGCTCATGATGCTTCATTCCGTTGGTATGACAGATTAACAAAAGATAACGGTGAGAGTGCGGTTTTAATGAATGCGCCGATTCCGCAGGAAAATCCGGCACAATTTGCCTTTGTGGATGAAATTTTGGAAGAAACCGGTGTTAAAGTACCACATATTTTTGCCAAAGATTTAATACATGGCTTTTTGCTGTTAGAAGATTTTGGCGATAATACATTTACCCGTTTAATCAATTCAGGAACAGATGAAGAAACTTTATACCGAGAAGCAGTTGATTCACTTATTCAAATTCAACAAAACATCCATACAAATAAAGGATTAAAAGAATATGATTTTGATTTAATGTTTTTTGAAGCTTCTTTGTTACCATTATGGTATGTAAAATATGTTTTAAATAAAGAAATCGATTCGGATGGAATGACTGAGTTTGAGGCAATCTGGAAAGAATTGTATACACTTATCCGTCAAGTGCCAAACACCTTGGTTTTATTGGATTATCATGTAGATAATTTAATGATTACAAAAGATAACAAGTGCGGATTATTGGATTTTCAGGATGCTCGTTTTGGTCCTGTTACGTATGATTTAGCTTCTTTATTGGAAGATGCCCGTCGGTTGGTATCAGATGATATTCAACAAAAAATGTTGGCACATTATTTTGAACAAATGCCCGAACACAATACAAAAGCATTTAAAGAATCTTATCCGATTATGGCGGTACAGCGTCATACAAAAGTTATTGGTATTTTTGTTCGATTATGCGTCAGAGACGGTAAAAAACGTTATTTAAAACATATCCCGTTTGTTTGGTCTTTATTGGAAAAACATTTGGATAATCCACTGTTATCTCGTTATAAAAAATGGCTGGATACATATATTCCAAAAGAAAAACGGTTGCTTATACCATTTGCAGATGGAGAAATTCCGTCATGTCAAAAATAAAAACAGCAATGATTTTAGCCGCCGGTAGAGGGGTTCGTATGCGGGAATTAACTGATACGAAACCCAAACCATTAATTGAGATTTGTCAAAAACCGATTATTCGCTATATTGTTGAAAAAATGCAGATTCATCCCATAAAACGAATTGTTATTAATACTTGTTACAAAGGAGACATGATTAAAACGGCACTCGCAGATTATAACAATATTGTATTTTCGGATGAAGAAACGGCATTGGAAACCGGGGGTGGTGTTAAAAAAGCCCTCCCCTTATTACAAGATGAATCTTTTTTTGTCAGCAATGCTGATCCTGTTTGGTTAGATAAATCTACAAGTGTTTTTAAACAGTTGGAAGCGGCATGGAATCCGGAGAAAACAGATATTCTGTTGGCATTAATACCTGTACAAAATGCCAAAGGCGATGTGAAAGACGGCAATTACTTTATTGAAAATAACAAACCCCGTCGTCAAAGAGTTGGTGAAAAAAATATTCCGTATTTGTTTATGGGAGTACAGATTATTCATTCACGTATATTTAAACATGTGACAAATACGGTTTTCAGCTTACGGGACTTATATGATGAAGCTGAACGTAATAACAGATTGGGATATATTATTTTTGACGGGAAATGGTACCATGTCGGCACGCCCGAAGCTCTTCAAGAAACAGAAACAGATTTAATACGGAAATTTGAATGCTTGCCACATTAAACTTATCTGCTCATTTTGCTGACAAAATCGCTGAAATTGTACTAAACAATCGTCAAAATCCGTTAGATATGGCTCAAACACTGATTATATTACCGACAAAACGAGCCTGTCGTAACGTGAAGGAAGCTTTTGTTCGCCGATGTGAAAACAAACCGATTTTAATGCCTCAAATCAAAGCATTGTTTGAGGCAGATGATTTAATTGTCGATATTCCGCCGGCCATATCAGAATTGGAACGATTGTTTTTATTGACTCGTTTATGTCAGGCAAAGCCGAACGTAGATTCCTTAGATAAAGCTTTAAAAATTGCAATGAGTTTGTGTAAGTTGTTAGATGAATTTTACACATACGAAGTCTCTTTTGACAACTTAACCGATTTGGTTGAAGAACAAAATTTAGCCATTCATTGGCAAGAAAGTATTTTGTTTTTGGATATTTTAAAATCAGTATGGCCATCTGTTTTAGCCGAAAAAGGCAAAATTGATGCTGTTGACAGAAATATTCGTTTAATTGATCGTTTGACATCAAAAATTAATACACCGACCTTTAAACAATATATTATTTTGGCTGGTTTTGATGGAGAATCTCCGGCAGTAAAAAGATTAATAAAAACATTAAGTGTTAAAAATAACGCATTGATTTTATTGGACGGATTAAACAAAAAAATTGAAAAAGAGGAAGAAAAAAACTTAACAATACAACACTATCAGCAAACGCTTTATCATTTGTTGCACTATTTAAAGAAAACCCCAAATGAAATACAGGATTTATCTGTTTTTCAAACACCTCAGGAATTACTAATACACGAAGCATTAAAACCGGCCGAACAAACAGATGAATGGCGATATTCCCAAATAACACCAGATGTATTGCAAAATATTTATCGGATTGATTGTGAGAATCCGAGTGAAGAAGCACTAATGATTGCAGCCATTATGCGAACTGTATTGGAAACACCAGAAAAAACAGCTGCCCTTGTAACAAATGACCGAAATTTATCCCGTCGGGTTATTGCAGAAATGAAACGTTGGGGAATTGAATTGGATGATTCGGCAGGCACTCCGTTAAATCATACACCAATCGGGGTTTATATGTCTCTTATTGCCGATTATGGTACACAAAACGGCAATGGTCGTTCGGCATTAGCCTTACTAAAACATCCACTCTGTGCCGATTTTTTATATCCGACTGATTTAAGATTGGAAATTAAAAAAATAGAAAAAGAAGCCCGACTAAAAAACAAAAAATTTGTTTATTCGTTTCAAACGGATATGAAACCGTTTCTGACGTTTTTTGAACAACAGCAACCAATTCCGTTTATTGATATATTAAACGAACACTTAAAAATTGCCGAACTATTGGCCACCAGTTCTGACAAAACTGGGGTTGAACGCCTTTGGGAAACAGATACAGGCGAAGCAGCTTATCAATTTTTTATGCAATTGAAAGAGGAAGCGAAAAATATTGGTAATATTTTACCAAAATTATATGCAGAAACATTAACACTGTTAATGACAAATGTTTCCGTGCGTCCGAAATATGGTATGCATCCCCGTTTAGATGTGTTAGGGCCGATTGAAGCCCGTCTATCGCATCCGGATGTGTGTATTATCGGTGGATTAAATGAAGGCTCTTTTCCGCAATTGCCGGAATCGGGACCTTGGCTTAGTAGGCAAATGCGAAAAAAAATCGGTTTACCCGCTCCTGAAAAATCAATTGCCGTTCAAAGTATGGATTTTGCTCATTGTTTTTGTGCAAAAGAAGTATATTTAACACGCTCTTTAAAGGCAGATGGTTCTCAAACCATACCGTCTCGTTTTATATCTCGAATAGAAGCAGTTTTACAAGGGGCTGGTATTAATTGGCCCCTTTATAACCCCAGTTGGGTGGCACAATTAACTCTACCGGAAGCATTTGAAAAAATTGAGCGCCCTGCTCCCGTTCCACCCAAAGAATTACGCCCTACTCAATTATCCGCAACCGGTATTGAAACATTGATGCGTAATCCATACGGATTATATGCTCGTCGTATTTTAAAATTATATCCTTTGGAAGATTTGGAAAATTTCAGTGAAACA
>JAFZGR010000184.1 GCA_017555325.1 Alphaproteobacteria bacterium
AAGCAAATTATAAAAAATATAAATTTGCACATAATTTACCAACAACTTCGGATGGTTCTTTTGATTTTAATAAATTCTCATGGAATCAAAAACGTATATTTGCGGGTTGGGTATTAAAATATGCCACCCAAAATCCTCAATTTAAACAATACGTTGAATCAATGATGGAAGCAGCCGTCACAGATGCTGAATTAAAAGAATTAGGACGCAATGCTCGTACATTGATTAAACGCAATAGAGCTCCGGTATATATCCCCAATCAACAAAATACTTTGGTTGCTTAATTTGCGTATAAAATGTTATTGCCCTTTACCAGTTTAGCCTGTCCTCTTGATAATCAACCATTATTACGCTCAAATAACGCTTATTGTTGCGTATCTGGGCATTGTTTTGATATATCTAAGTATGGATACGTTAATTTATTACCGGTTCAATTAAAAAAATCAAAATACCCCGGTGATAATAAAGAAATGGTTTTAGCCCGTCATAAATTTTTATCATCAGGCATGTACAGTCCTGTTGCGGGCACGTTGTGCGAATTAATCAACGATGAAATTAAAAACAAACAAAAATTTTCAATTATTGATGCTGGCTGTGGAGAAGGATATTATACAGCAAGCATAAAAGATTATATCAAGCAACAAACACCAGAAAAAACAGCATCCCTGTTTGGGTTTGACATATCAAAAGATACTGTACAAACCGCATCTAAACAACATAAAGAAATCTTATGGAGCGTTGCTACAAACAATAAAATTCCTATCCTAAATAATTCTGCCGATATTTTAACAAGTTTATTCGGCTTTCCTGTTTTATCAGAATTTCATAGAATACTTAAGCAAAACGGTTTACTTATTGTAGCATCAAGCGGAACGAACCATTTAATAGAACTACGACAAAAGATATATACAACCGTCAAGCAAAAAGAAGTATCTCTTATATCTTCCCCCTTTTTTCATTTAGAAAAAACTGTTTTACTGCAACAAACACTTCCAATTACGCTAGAAAATTTAGACTCCTTATTAAAGATGACACCTCATTTTTACAGAATGGATAAAAACACTTATACACAATTACAAGAGAAACCCATTGAACAAATAACCGTGGATATTCATTTTGCCACTTATCGAGTTAATAAGTAATTTGAAAAATTTATTAATTATATATATTCCTTACTCATATAAAAACATCATTTTGCTTCAACCAAACTTATCTCTATAAACCTTGCCCAGATTTAATTTCCTGTTAAACCTTGATAATGTGATATTTATCATCATAAAATGAAATGCATAAAAAAATACCATAAAAAACAAACATTCTCTATTTTTATAAATTCTTCATGCGCATTTTCCTCCATTGGACCAGATTATATATTAACCCATGCGAATTTTGTACATTAATTCCTAAAATTAAAAAAGCAAACAACAAAAACACCTTTATCTACAAACAAATACGTAATACCACACCACAAAATAAACTTCTATGGAGCATATCTCAAAACTTCATAAGTCTTACCAGATAAAAATAAATTTTCTCCAACCAATACAAATAATATTAATTTCTTCGAATATCGTTTATGAACTTAAAAACTTCACCAACCTTCCCAATAAGCAAAAAATTTTCTACGCTTGCAAGTATTATCCTATTTAATACCACAACCGCACATGTTTATTGAAAAGAAAAAAATATCAACAGCTATCAATATAATAAAATGCCGCCCATTGCTCATATAAGGGATATTTTTAAATCACTCTTTGTTTATCCACAATCAAAATGGCATATGACATTTTATCATTATCGCACGTACACTTACATTACAGTACTAACAGCTTGTACACGCTCATATAGGGTATTTTTTCTTCAAATTTCTATTATTTTATAAAATACAAAACATAACCCACATTCATTTTAGGGAGCAAACCGATACATAAATATATATCCTCATTATCGTAATTTGATTCTAACATCTCAACTTATGTGTAGCATTTTCATACCGATATCCGTTTCTAAAAAAACACATACTCCGGAATTAAAAATTTGCTTTCAGGATTTCACACGATGAGAATAAGAGAATAAGAGAATAAGATAATAACACAAATAAACACAATTATCTTATTGTCTATATTCTACATCTCCCATATCTTTTTTATAGCACATTGATTCGAATTATCATAATATATTCGGTTAACCGACGTTACATTCAATAACATAAAATATCTTATGTCACTTCTGTGACCGCCCGAATATTACCATCCCTATTAATTTGAACAACCCGTAATTTTTCCTTCATTTCACGATATGTTTTTTCTCTATCTGTTGTAGGATATGTATGCAAAATACGGCCAATAAATGCCTTATATGCGGCTTCCGGACTTTCTGCGTGAATGGTTGCAAAACAGTTATCATGTCCGGATCCCATCAATTCCCATAAAGCACCGGCATTTGATGTAGAGATTTCTCCACCGATAATTGCATCCGGAGTAAACCGCACTGCCAGGTCAATTACGCGCTTATAATCAAATTTATTGGTTAATTCCGTACGGGGTAAAACAATGTGAACTCTGTTTTTATGCGGAACAATTAATTCTCGTGTATCTTCAATGGTTAAAATACGTTTGTGCGAATCAAGCAATTTAATTAAGTTATTTAAAAATGTTGTTTTACCGGTTGCAGTTGCCCCACTGACTAAAACGTGATCTCCCCGCTTAATAGACAACAACAATCGTTCATATGGATCATCTGGATCCTCAACTTGTTTTAAACGGTTTAACGGTCTTAATCGAGCATCCTTGTTTAATCCAAAATCACTCATTGTGATAGACAAGTCTTCTCTATAAACACGAATTGCCAATGCAATCCCACCAGTTAAATCATTATTATCATACATCACATTTCGTCCGGAGATCCCAGTAAAACGATGTCCTCCGGGTAAAGTTGCATACACAACAGGAGTCCCTTGTTCCGGATCAAACGCATAATCGTATGAATTAGCAATAATATATAGGATATTATTTAAATATTCTCTTGTTAATTTGGGATCTTCATAATAATGCCAAGGATAAGTATGTTTACCCCGCAAGCGCAACCAAATTCCACCAGGAGAATCTACAGCAACTTCTTCTACATTATCCTGATTATACCAATAGGAAAGCGGGCGAAGAGCTGATTCCAACACTCGATATGTATCTGCAATTGATAATTCACCCATTCATTCCCCCCTTTCCTATTTTCCTTTAAAACAACCGTCCTGATGAACCTGTTTTCGGCAATACCGGAGTGACAGTTCTTTCTGACAAAGGAACTTGCTCTGTCGTTTTTGACTTCGAACCATCATAAACAGGTGTATTTTCCGATGATGTATTCACGGCTTTATATGAATCATTCGGTTGATAATAATTCGGCATTTCTTCTTCATCTTTTTTATCTTCCTCATCTTCTGTTGAGGATTTAGCCGAATCATCTTCATCTTCTTCAGTATCATCATTACCGGTTCGTTTATCAATCCAAGAATTTGTATCCGGTGTTTGTGCTTTTGACATATCCATATAATCACTGGAAGATGCATATTCTTCAATATCATCATCTTCGGAACGCAACCATAAGTCTTCATTAGAGAAGATTGTTACCCTTGTTCCTGACGGTACAAAAACAACATTCGGAACCTGAGTTGATTCATCAATTAAATTTTGGAAAATACGATCCATTGCATTAATGAAGTTTTCACGAGCATCAGATACAGCCTCTGATTTAGAAGATTGAGTGGTTGTTCCATCACTTGCATTTGTTGTATAATCATCATTTGCTGCCATCATATATGAAACAGCAGAAGTAACAACAGATGTCATAATCGGTTTGCCATATTTATTAATTAACTGATCATCCAAATAAGCCGCAACTCCACCACGCCCCTGAGCATCACCAGATGTTGCTTGGAAGCTAAATGCACCACCATCCGGACGGATTAAGCGTTCCCATGTAATTTCCATTTTTGCAACACGAGAATTACCGTTTTCAGCAGACAATTTACCAATGACACGACTACCCGCCGGAATAATAATATTCCGCCCTTGTTCGGCATAAATATGCCGTTCAACAATAGCCGTTACAGGTACATCTGTAAACCGTGAATCAATAGAACGCACAATTACTGCCGGAATAGCTTTATCTCGCAAAATCATCCGAGACATATCGACCGGCCATGAAGAAACGGAACGACCGATATCTTTCCAGTTTTTGTCTTTTTTCTGACGGCTCATTGCTTTAACATGTGCATTTGCCATAATTTTACCCCGTTCAGAAATACCAGCCTTCATACTTTCCCGTTTTTTGGTTAATAAATTTTTCATTTGTTGAATCTGTTCAGGTGTCACAACTTGCTTTGGCGCAACATTCGGACGAGAACGTCCCGTTGAATCACCACTTGCAGTCAATGGCCGATTATCCAACGTATATGGTCTTCCATCATCACCCATATATCCTTCAATTATACCTTCTGGCGAAATAATGGAACCGGTTTCAGAAACCGTATATTTTTTATTACCGATAAAAATAGAGCGACCTGCAACACCAGATGCTTCAGATGCTACACTTGCATCATCCATTGAATCAGTTGTTCTGATACCACATTTAT
>JAFZGR010000185.1 GCA_017555325.1 Alphaproteobacteria bacterium
ATTTGGTTGTAAACGGCACATTAACGGTTAATTCAGGAATTACATTAAAAGCAAAAAGTATTTCAGCAATCAGTACAACTGCAAACGGGATTAATAACTCAGGAGTTATTACAGTAATGGGTAATATCTATGCCAAAGGAAAATCCGTGGCAATTAAGAATGATGCGGGGGCAAAACTTTCGGGGGTAAATATTGAGGCAATTACTTTAGGTAATAGTAGTTTAAGTTGTTCTACTTTTTCGGCATCAAATTGTAATGTTGTTTTTTATGATGCAGGGAACACAACTGTATTAAATAACATTATTTTAACTCAACCAACCATCTCTCAGGTATATGGTTATTGGAATTCGGAAAATTCAGAATTAAAAGGAAAAAATATGATTGTTTTAAATTGCCAATCAAGCCAATATGCATATGCAAGTAATGGTATTGTTAATTTATCAGGTTCTTTGATGACTTCAGGTGGTGCTATAATGATAGAAAATCAATTTTCTGCTGATTATATTAAAGCCGAACATCTATCTTCTATATCTGGAAAAATATCCGCAAATCGTGTTAATGTTAATAAATTGGCTTTTTATGGAACAATGACTTCTAATATGGTATATGGAGGAACAATTCAATTGTATGCTTCTATAATTGGATCAGGAACGATAACTTCTCCTAAAATTTATTATTGTTCTTCTTATACTCAAGGAAATTATAGTACAACTCCAATTAAAAAATGTGCAGAAACCTGTACTGCTGAAACACCAATTTGGAATGGGGAATCTTGTGAAGCGTGTCCTTCTGTTCGTCCAAAATGGAATACTGAATATGGTATCTGTGAGACCTGTGAAACTGGAACATATTGGAGTGGTACAAGTTGTGTTACTGAATGTCCAAATGATAAACCGCTTGCGGAAAATGCTGTGTGTAGAGCATGTCCGGTAGAAAACCCATATTGGGATGGAACAGCGTGTGTCTCAAATTGTCCGACAGAAAAGCCATACTTAGAAGATGGTACGACATGTGTTACCGAGTGTAGCAGTGGTAAGCGTGATGACAATATGTGTGTAGAAAGTTGTCCAACAGAAAGACCGTATTTAGATAATGGTGTTTGTGTGACAAGCTGTCCGGCAGAACGATCAGAAATTGGTACAAATAATACATGTATTACAACAGAACAATGGTGTGTTAATCAGATGGAGATCTCTGGTTTTATGGGAGATGATTATACTGTTTCTGGTAATACCATTACTTATGCGGGAGACATGACAGTTGCACAGGATTTAAATATTTCTAAATGTGATTTAACTGTTAATGGTACCTTAATTGTTAACGAAGGGGTTGTATTAAACGGACATGATATGAATGCAATTGGTGTAACCGGTAACGGGATTACATTATACGGCATGATGAATGTTAATAATATTACGGCAACTTCAACAGCTGATGCAACATATGGGGTTCGTGTTATGAGTGCCGGTAATTTAACTGCGACAGATATTATAGCTTCTGGAAAAAAATATGGTTTTTATTCAAAAGGGATTGTGTCTGCTACAAATATAACTGGTTCGGGAGAAGCAAGAGGGGTTTACTTAAAATCAACAGTTCCTTTAGTAATCAAAGAAGAAATAGTTGGTATAAGCGAAACATCAGCGGGTGTATCTATTGCGGGTCCTGAAACAGTTGTTACGGCAAAAAATGTAGTTGGTACATCAACTTCTGGATATGGAATTGCTATAGATGGAAAATTAATAGTGACAGGAACTGCAAAAGGAACATCGGTATCATCTGTTGGTATCCGAATTTATTATGGAACAGTCACATCGGATTCTGTTACAACGGTATATGAAGGAACGCTTATTGCAACAGGGGATGTAACAGGAATTTCAACGGATAATAATGGGATTTATTGTGGCTATAAATTAGAAACAGAAGGAAATATTTTTGCTAAATCTGAGAGTTCTTATGCTTTGACTGTACTTGGAACAGTTAAAGCAAAAGATATTTATTACTGTAAAAAATATTACATATATGACGAGGCTTCAATTGTTGGTACTTTAAAATGTAACAGCGGATGCACGTGTACCAATTAGAAATTTTCTTAATCAGATGAGTAAAAGAAAACTTTTCTGATTAAGAAATTCATATAATTAAAATATCTTTTTTTGCAAAAATTACAATATTGCATTTCAGTTTACCAATTCATTTGGTAAGCTGAAATATTATTGTGTCCGTAGATTTTGTTGCAATCTTTATAACTGTCAAATTCAAGAAACGGTACCTTTGCCCCAGTCGTTTGCAAAGGCGTATCGCTTGGCTTTTAACAGCAGCTTTTTGACGCTGGGTGATCGAGTGTAAATGATTTGACATCTGCCGATGTATTTTTGTCACCCCCGTTTAAAATTTAAAACGTTACTTTTGCTCGTTCTGATAATTTTCGGTATCATATGATAATCTTTTTGTAGGATAAATATGTTAAAAAAAAATAATGCATTTTTGTTGTGTTAAACAAAAATAAAACTTGTATAAAACATACGAATGTGTATATATTACATATCAGGTAATGAATGGTTCATTACTTAATTATTCTTATTTAGGATGGTAATTATGAAAAAAAAATATTTTGTCTTATTGGCAACGGTTGCCTTGTTAAGTGGTTGTGCCGTTCAAAATAAAGGTATTGATGTTGCAAAAACAGCCAGTCAACAAATTGATATTCATCCATTGGAAGCAAATGTTGAAGTGGGCAGAAAAATGACTGGAAGAGCCAAATGTACTTCGCTTTTTGGTTTTTCACTGGAATCTCCTAAAAAACGGGCTTATGGTTCAACGATTGAAACTGCTTATGGCAATATTGCTCCCTCAGCTTGTTCACGAGGAGCGGTCTATAATGCTTTATCAAGATCAAAATCTGATTTGATTATTGCACCACAATATGAAGTGGATGATTTTTCATTTTTATGCATTCCGTTTACAGGATGGTGTGTGTATAGAACTTCAGATATTACTGTGACGGGATATGAAGGATATTATACCAATATTCGTGAATTACCTATTGATATTATTCGGGCCAGACAGTTAAAAAATGAACCGGCTGCTCCAAAAACAACTTCATCAGGTATGATTTTGTTTTAGAAAATGTTTTATTAAAAACACCGAATTTATTTAATTCGGTG
>JAFZGR010000020.1 GCA_017555325.1 Alphaproteobacteria bacterium
AAAATTTTACACGAATCATACGTTGCCAGATAAAAAGGACCTGTTAAATAGAGGGTTTTAATGGCATATTGCTGTGTTTTTTCGTTAATCAGAGTAAAATCAAAAAAGTATGTCTTTAAATTTTTGCAGTGAATGCATAATTCCATATCGGTACTGAATAATCCGTCTAGTATATCATTTGGTGATAGATTATATCGGATACAAAGTGTATTGAGTGAATGATATGTTTGAGTCATTGTCCCCCCATTGAATGTGTCTTTTCAGGTGGGTTTTGTTTGTGATAATGTCAAGTTATCCGATAAATAAATTGACGAATGTTTATATTGTGCTATAATGCCTGTATTCAGTTGAAAGGATATGCTTATGAAACCGATAAAATTAATTTTTTGTTTAAGTACTGTATGCTGTTTGATGGGATGTCAGCGTTTAACCGTTCCGCAACAAGCGACACAGGAAAATTATAAAACCCTTTTAAACGGTTGGTTGGGGGAGAATAAAGATTCTTTGTATCAGGTTTGGGGCGAACCGGCACATGATTATTGGAAAGAAAATGCCAATTATGTGATTTACATTAAAACACAGGTGGAAGAAACGGCACAAGGCGCAACAATTAATCGAATGCCCCATATGGCCAATATGCATTCATTTTATGAAAAACCGCAAAGTCTTGTTACAAAATCGTGTACAACGTTATTTAAATTGGAAGACGGTATTATTTCCTCATGGAAATTTGAGGGTAATGCGTGTGTGGCATATTAAAAACTCTTATATTTATTGTCATTTATCATAATAATTTTGAGTGTTAATTTTATTTGTTAAGATGCTGGATAAAATCCGGTAAGATGATGTAAAGGAGAAATGTCATACTGAATTTATTTTTATCTCATCGGGAAATAGCATTTTTTTTGTGCCTGTTCTTTATGAGAATCTGAAACAAGTTCAGATTGAGGGAAGACATAAAAAGTTATTGTTATTTTAGAGATTTTTTATTCCCACCGCTACCCTGTTCTTCGATAGGTTTTGACCCTGTCTATCACTCTGCACCTAGACACGATTTTTATCCGGTTAGCCACAGCGTGCTGAACGAATACAGAGCCAAATATACGGAAGATTTCAAAAAGTTGGCAAGGGAAGTTGAACTTTTGAAATTTTAATTTAGGATGCTGATGTCTAAATTTAATTTTTATTTGCAAAAGTACTTATTTTTCGCTACCTGTATAAAAACCAATAAAATCTCCCTGACTGATAAAAAACAGGAATGGTCTGTCTGCGACAAATTCAATAGTGGGAGATGGTTCATAAAAAGTATCTGTATACCCCATTTCTATTTCTGTAGCAGCTGCTGCAACGGTTCCGCTTTCATCGACTTCTACAACCGCTTTTTGTTTAATGTCTGCGACATAAATATTTTCTCTTGTTGAAATATCCGCAAGATCCATTGTATTTGGATTAAACATCTCTTTTATACCCATAGATGAAAATAAGTTTTTAATATTTGTTTCTTGTTCAATTTTAAATTTAGGTAAATATAATTTAACATCTTGTTCTGTATAATTCAATTGTAAATCATCCGCAGACAATCCGGAAACAAATTCTTCAAAATTAACATTTGACTTCGGCAAGAAAATAATCATATAACCACCATTTTCATATGGCAATTTAACGGATTGAAGCTCGAAATTTTCCGCATATAAAATATCATCATGTTTAAACATCATTTCAATTTTTTTATCGTTTCCGAAGAAAGCATGGAATGTTTTTCTTCTTGTATTTTCTTTTTTGAACGGATCTTCCCACTTATCTTTAAAATAAACAGTATTGACCAAAAACAAATCCGATGGTGCTGTGGGTTTTGAACCTAAAAGCTCTTTAATTTTCCCGTGTGTTTTCTTCTTAATCCACTTATCAATAACCTCTGTGTTTGCGGGGAGTGGTTGCGCAGAAGCTTTAAAAGTGTTTTCTATCAAAGATTTATACGTCTTTTTAAATTCGTTTCCCCAAATAGAATTGGAAATTTGCAATGTTCTTGGCAAATGTTGTGCCTTTTCCTGCAATTCTTTAGTTTTATCTTCTATAGAAGTTTCTAAAAAGTTGGTTAATTCTTCCAAAGATTGCCCTTTCACTCCATTTGCCAACATACCGACGCAAAAATCAAGAGACAATCCAGAAATAACGGTATTATCTTTGTTTGTTTCAAAGCTTTTTTTCAAGATATTAACCGTTGAAGAATTAATATTGACATTTGACCATATTTGGGCAACCTCAGGATCAACGGACCCTTGATCATCATTATCAAAAGTCATCAATTCTGATCTCAAATGATGATATGCAAACAAAGTGGAAGTTAGTAGCACTACAATAACAATAAGAGCGAACAATAGTTTTTTCATTTTAATTCTCCTCTCTCTAAAGTTTTTATTATCATATCAAATTATTCCATAAAACACAATAGATTATTTTATCCATGATTCATCCTTGGGAACTAGTCGGACTTAACTTGGCATAAGTGATTGATTTATAAAGAAACCGCATCCTAAAAGTTCGATAAATTACGGAAATAGGCGCTTTTCAAAACACCCGTTATCGAACTCACACAAGTGCTTGCAAAACAATAAAAAAACCGTCCCAATCGGAACGGTTGTTAAATTTGGTACCCCATACTTCGATATGCTTTTACTCTGTTTATCACCCCGTGTCCCGACATGCGGGGTGTGGTTAAAGCAATGCAAAGTGTCTGTGTTAATTTCTGCCTGAGATGTCGGTTAAATCCGGCATGATAACTTGAAACATCGGACTAAATCCGGCATGATACAATGAGCATATGAGCGAAGATGTGTAAAAGGTATTATTCTTTCACTTTTAAGAATTTTAAATCAGGATTATCTTCCATCGCTTTATTTAAATGCCATGCATTTCGGGCTAAAAAGACAGCATCCATATCGTGATCCGTTGCCATAGTTGTTGCATTGATATCGGAAAATCTTTTCACTTTATCCGAATCACCGGCAACCCAACGGGCAGTATAATATGACGTTGGTTCAAAAATAACGGGAACATCAAATTCTGTTCTGATACGATCTGCCAATACTTCAAATTGTAAAACACCGACAACACCGACAATCCATTCAAATCCGTGAATGGGTTTAAAAACGCTAGCACCGCCTTCTTCCGCAATTTGATCTAATGCTTTTGCTAAATGCTTTGTTTTAAGCGGATCAACGGCACGTACTTTTTTCAGCAATTCCGGTGCAAAAGACGGAATGCCTTTAAATTGGATTAACTCGCCTTCTGTAAATGTATCACCGATACGCATGCCCCCGTGATTGGGTAATCCGATGATGTCACCGGCAAATGCTTCTTCCGCTACTTCACGATCTTGGGCCAAAAACATAACAGGGTTGTGTAATATCATCTGTTTTTGTGAACGAGAATGAAGTAATTTCATCCCCCGTTTAAAGTGTCCGGAACATAAACGCATAAAGGCAATTCTATCCCGATGCTTGGGATCCATATTGGCTTGAATTTTAAAAATAAAGCCACTTACTTTATCTTCATCAGGATTAATAGTACGTTGTGGTGTTACTTGTGGTTTTGGTGCAGGAGCAAAGGCGACTAATGCATCCAACAATTCTTTAACACCAAAGTTATTGACGGCTGATCCGAAAAAGACAGGCGTTAATGTACCTTCCAGATAAGCGTTTTTATCAAATGTCGGACACAATGCCCGTACCATTTCTACATTTTCCCGTAATTGAGATACTTGTTCGGTTGGCAAAACTTCATCTAATTTGGCATCATCTATGCCGTGGATGGTCGCAATAAATTCCGGTTTTGCAGATTTATCAGCACCTTTTTCAAATAAATTCAGTGAATCATCTAACAAGTTAAAACAGCCTTTAAAATCTCGTCCCATACCGATAGGCCAAACGGCCGGAGAAACATCTAATGCCAATGTTTGTTCAATTTCTTCCAATAGGGCAAAAGTATCTTGTCCGTCACGGTCCAATTTGTTAATGAAAGTAATAATAGGAATATCTCTTAATCGACAGACCTCAAAAAGTTTTTTTGTTTGTTCTTCAATCCCTTTGGCGCAGTCAATGACCATTACTGCCGAATCAACAGCCGTTAAAACACGATAAGTATCTTCAGAAAAATCTTCATGTCCAGGGGTGTCAAGTAAATTGAATGAGCAACCACCGTATTCAAAGCTCATAACAGATGATGCAACGGAAATTCCCCGTTCCTGTTCTACTTTCATCCAGTCGGAATGTGCACGTCTGTTTTCGCCACGTGCTTTAACTGCTCCGGCTTGGTTAATGGCACCACCGAATAACAATAATTTTTCGGTTAATGTTGTTTTACCGGCATCCGGATGGGAAATAATGGCAAACGTTCTGCGTTTTGATACGGTTTGTTTTAATATGTCACTCATTTATTCATAATCCTTAAAAAATATTAAAATTTGCAATAGTATATATAGTTTTTTGTTTTTTTTCAAGTAAAAAAGATATTGTTGTTTGTTTTCAAAAAAACAGGATGCATATTTTTTAATATGTACAACTGATTGTTTTAGCTGAAAGATTTTTTTTTGTGTGTTAAAAAGATAAAAAAATATGTTGTTTAGGGGTTGCATTTTTTATTTTATTTGCTACAATCAACAAAACTTTTTAAGAGAACGAAAGCAAATGCATTATTTACTGTTTCATATTAAGCAGAAAAAAAAGCGTTATTGTGATATCAATTTTGCTTATCGTTTTTTGCCCCCTGTTTATCAATTGCGAATTTTAAGTTTTTGTTTGCCAAAACAAAGGCTTTTTATGTTTTGTTTTAAAGGAGTATAATGTTATGACAAAATATGTTTTTATTTTAGGCGGTGTTGTTTCTTCGTTAGGGAAGGGAATTGCTTCTGCCGCTGTGGGCGGATTGTTAAAATCACGGGGATATTCCGTTCGTATGCGTAAAATGGATCCGTATTTAAATGTTGACCCTGGGACGATGTCTCCTTATCAACACGGTGAAGTTTTTGTGACACAGGATGGGGCCGAAACAGATTTGGATTTAGGCCATTATGAACGGTTTGCTGATGTTAATTGTCATAAAACAGATAGTATTTCCGGCGGACGGATTTATTACAATGTTATTCAAAAAGAACGGCGGGGAGATTATTTGGGGGCAACTGTTCAAGCCATTCCGCATGTTACAAATGAAATTAAAGATTTTATTCGGTCTGATTTGCACGGTGAGGATTTTGTTTTGTATGAAGTTGGAGGCACTGTTGGCGATATTGAAGGAACACTTATGTTGGAAGGTATTCGCCAGTTTGCTAATGAGGTCGGACGTGAAAACGTTTTGTTTATTTTCTTAACATTATTGCCATATATCGATACAGCGGGAGAGTTGAAAACCAAACCGACACAACATGCTGTTAAAACGCTTTTGGAAGCCGGTATTCAGGCAGATATTTTATTGTGTCGCTCGAAGGTTCAATTAGGGGTAGAAGAACGGCGTAAATTAGGATTGTTTTGCAATATTAGTTCTGATAACGTTGTTGTGGCGTTGGATGTTGATAATATTTATAAAGTGCCATTGTCTTATCATGCGGAAGGATTGGATGTGCAGGTTTTGAAGCATTTTAAAATGTATGAACAATCTCCGAAGCCTGATTTAGCCAAATGGCATGAAATTATTAAAATTACCGAAAATTATGAAAAAGAAGTAAAAATTGCTGTTGTCGGGAAGTACTGCGGATTATTGGAAGCCTACAAATCTTTACAGGAGGCCTTGGTTCATGCCGGTATTGCCAATAAAACAAAAGTACGGGTTTCATGGATTGAATCGGAAGAATTAGAAGCATTGACTGATATGGAGCTGGCGGATAAATTAAAATCGTATGATGGTATTTTAGTGCCGGGTGGATTTGGTGTGCGAGGTATTCAGGGTAAAATTCGTGCTGTTCAATATGCGCGTGAAAATAATGTGCCGTTTTTCGGTATTTGTTTGGGTATGCAAATGGCCGTTATTGAAGCTTCCCGTCATTTGTTGGGTATTGAAGATGCATCATCCGCAGAGTTTGGATCAAAATGTACACCGGTTATTTCTAAAATGACGGTATGGGAAAAAGATGGTGTTCAATATATTCGTCCGGATAATGGCGATATGGGGGGGACAATGCGATTAGGAGCTTATCCGTGTATATTGGATGAAAATTCTTTGGCACATAAAATTTATGGTGTGCGGGAAGTTATGGAACGGCATCGTCATCGCTATGAAATGGATATTGCATATGCCGGTAAATTACATGAAAAAGGCTTTGTTGTTTCCGGAAAATCACCGGATGGATTGTTGCCTGAAATTGTAGAAATTCCGAATCATCCGTTTTTTATTGGTGTTCAGTTCCATCCGGAATTTACATCTCGTCCGGGAAAACCCAATCCGATATTTAGATCGTTTATTGCGGCGGCAAAGAAATAAAACGGCTTGTAAAATAACGATAATCAGTCATGCTTATCGTTATTTTTTTTATTTTTGGTGTGATGTGTAAAAAATACTTTACTTTTTCTGTTTGTTTTGCATAATGGAGAAAAGGGAATGAAGAAAATGATTTATTGTGATTTAGATGGCGTATTAGCCGATTTTAACGGAACATTTAAACGATTAACGGGATGTCACCCCAAAGAGTTAGAACGTCCGCAATTGTGGCAAATTGTAAAAGGTATGCCGTTGTATTGGGGAATATTGGATATGATGCCTGATGCAACGGATTTAATTTCGTTTTTAAATGCTCACACTTATCAGATTTTAACAGGATTGCCGGTGGATGGTTATCAAAAGGCGGAAAAAGAAAAAAAAGAATGGGTGGGAAAACATATTCATCCGGATTTGCCGGTTATTTGTTGCTTAAGTAAAGATAAAGCTGTTTATTGTAATAAGGGGGATATTTTAATTGATGATTATCAACCAAACATTACCCGATGGGAAAAAGCGGGCGGTATTGGTATTTTACATAAGGATGCTCAAACAACAATTGCCCGTCTGAATGAATTAGGTTTTAAGTGAGTGTTAATTTTATCGGGATTTTTCTTGATTTTTAACAACCTTCTTTTTATACTAATTAAAGAATTTAAAAAAAGGAGAATAAGCAATGCGTAAACACAAATATATGGACGAAATCGATGAATTGGGCAATCGGGATGGCGTTGCAGATGAAACACCGACAAAAGGACATTCTACCCGTAAATTATTAAGGATGACATCCATTGTTGTTTTAAGTGTTTTGTGTTTAACAGGTGGTGTTTTAATTCATCAGTTGAATCATGAAAAAAACAAACATCACATGAAGCGAACCCCGATTAATCATATGATTGCAAAAAAAATGCCGTTGATTAAAAAAGAACCAACACCCGCTTATCCTGTGCCGGCTACAATAGCGGATTCATCTTTGCTATCGACGACTGTATCAGCGCCGATTGTTTCTCATGAACCCGAACCGGCGCGCATTATTCCAAATGAAACAAATGTCTCCGATGTGAAAGAATACAGTTCTGAAAATCAACAAGT
>JAFZGR010000186.1 GCA_017555325.1 Alphaproteobacteria bacterium
CTGCTATCGGTCATCCGATAGCGGATGTTTCCATAAAAAATACTTATCTGCTTGGACAGATAAGTATGGTGGTCGATTTAAATAAATGGATTGTATTATAATGTATTTTCTTCTCGCCTTGTTGTAATCGGATTTATCAAATGAGGTTCTTTTTTGCCGATTAAGCGAGCATAACGTCCTGCTTTTACCTCTGTTTCATTTTCAAATACTTCTTTTGTTCGAAGTTGTTCATATTTTTCGGTATTTTGCAACATGTTTTGTGTAGCTATATCGCCTTCTAAATTTAGAATGGATTCTATGGCTTGCCGTTTTGCATCCTTAACCGCTGTTGGTTGAAGCGGGTAGGGTGAGGATATTTGAAAATTATTACCAAAGGCTTCACTTTGATATTTTTGTAAAGAACTGATTGTAAAAAGAGCAGAAAGTGTTTTTGCGGTTTCTTTCGCCTGACAAGTTGATTCGTATGCAGATAACATATCTGTGTAATATTCTGCTTGAGCCGGACGAAAATGAGCAAAATGGGTCACTTTGTGGTGTTTATATTGAATGGCACACATACGGGGGGTAAATCCGTTGTTATTTTTAATAAACGGATTAGGGTTATAGGTAAGCACATCATTTAATTGCAGTCCTTCTATTTTGATTGGTAAAATAAGAAGGTGTAAAAGTGTATTGCCATTTTCATCTTGTAATTGACCAGTTCCGGATGCGTTTTTAAGAGTTCTGCTACTTTTGAAAAATCAGCAGTCGGAATAAGTGAATGCGAATTTTCTGCTAAGACATTTTGTATTTCTTGTTGCAAAATATTCATCTTATATCTTATTTAACTGTTTGTATGTGGTTTGCCTTGTAAATCATTCATAATTTTTAAAACCCCACGTCTGTTTTGGAAGTAAGCAGGCGTTTGTTGTGAGGAAACACACATCCGATATCCCCGATCAGAAACATACTCTGCCTCTTGTTGCATGGCAGAAAGTGCTTGAATTGCACGAGATATTTTGCCGGCAGTATAACTGTTTTCATAAGATTGTAAAAAACGATAGGCTTTTTCATTATTATAATAAGCCGCCAAGAAAGATGGTGTAAAACCAGAAGCATCTTTTATTAACGGATTGGGTTTATAACTCATCACAATGGCGGGAATGTCTAATACATGTGTAAAACTGCCGGCTTTCCGTTCTTGTTGAGCCAAAATATCAAATCCTTCGCTGGATGCAACGTAATGCAATAATGTATTACCGTAAGCATCGGTCATATCAATGATTTTGTACTCATCTAATAATTTTTTTATTTCCGGAATCAGATTGGATGTTTTTAGTTGATTTGCGGCATTTTCAGGCGTATCTGTCTGAATATAAATACCTAATTGTGTTAATTTTTCTTGATAAATATTTTCTATTTCTTCGGGCAACATATTTTATCCACCATTTGATTGAATTGTTAAAACAGATTTATTTTATCAGAAAACAATTATTTTGTCAATTATTTTATTTAAAGATATGAAAAAAGGAATATATATAACAATATTTATCTGGAATTTTCGTCAATTTGAGGTCTTGATGAGGATTCAGATTTTTATGGTATTGACTTGTATTTCCTAAGGATATGAAAGTGATATTATCTGTAATTAAGGTTATTTCTGTGATAATATTAGATGCCTTTTCATTGATTATATCCTTTGTTAATTAAGATTTATTATATCATAAATTTTATTTCTAGTCAAATATTTCCATGTATGCTTGTTAATATAAATCACCTTTTTGAGAAAAATTGAATTGTTTGCTTTTAAAAAATATTGACAAATTTAAGATAAAATGATATAATACATAACAATTAAATAAAGGAGCTGTTATGAGTAAAGAAGTAAAAACGTTTGACGAATTAATGATGAATTGTGATGATCCATCCATAGTTGCAATGGGATATCGATATTATCAGCACTTGGAATTGGGATGCAATCATGCCCGTGAAGAGATGATGGAAGCTCTTGTAAATGGCGAAATGACGATGGAAGAATTTTATGATCGAATGCCAAAATCAAAACGTGCCATGCAAGAGGCGGAATTATTGCAATCTCACTCGGGGGAAGATATTACACAAATAATGTTACGTCAACGATATTCCCGTTGTAATGGCGATTAAAAAATAAAGGATTTTGAGTAAAATCACGTTGGATATATTATCAGATTTATTTTAAGTGGTTAATATATTGTGGCGGAATAACCCTTCTTTTAAAATGAGTAAATAATAGCGTAAAAAAGCAAAACGATATTCTTTTTTGTCGTTTAATCGTGTGTAATCGTTGGGTGTAAAATCAATTTCATTGATGCTGTTTAATTTGTAAAGTGTTTCATCTGATTTGTTTTGGGGTGGATGTGTTAAAACAGAGGGACTATGATAAACAGCTTCTAACAGATCATCTTTTTGCATGAATGGCTTGCTCAATTTCATCATTTGATAAAGTTGTATCTTTTGGAACAACAATTAATTTGTCGTCTTTTTTCTCCCATAATAAGATAATTTTAGTATAATAATAAAATGTTTTGTTGCAATAAAATATTGTATATCAGGTTCTAAAGGTGTACGTATTGATATATAGAGTTGATTTTTTTTAGTTGACAAATAAAAAAATCGTATATAAAAAAACTATTTATAAGTAAAGTGCTTTAATTAGAATGAGGATGAATTTCGTGAGTTATTCAGTTAAAATTGGTAAAGAAATTAACACGAAAGATATTGATGAAATTTTGGATTTAATCGGATGGGGCAGATATGAACCGGAACAATGGATAAATGTTAAAGAAAAATCAACGTTTATGGTTTCGGTATTATCGGCAGAAAAAACAATCGGATTTGCCCGTGTTGTAGATGATACATGCATGGCTATGATTTATGATGTTGCCGTTCATCCGGCTCATCAGAAAAAAGGTGTGGGCACTTTATTAATGAATGAAATTTTAAAATATATTAATGCAAATCGTTTTGTATACGTTAATTTGTTTTATGATATGAATAATAAAGGCTTGGATAATTTTTACCGAAAATTCGGATTTGAATTGATGCCGAATGGGATGAGGTTAAAGAAGAAAGAGTAATTAACAATTTAGGAGTACATAATGTCAGATACAGAACGGTTTAAAATTCCCATCGGTATTTTTGTTATGTTAAGAAAAGGGGATACTGTTTTATTACAATTACGCCAAAACTGTTCGTTTAATGGGTGTTGGGGATTTGTCGGCGGACATTTGGACGGAAAAGAACAGATTGTTTCAGCGGCCGTTCGGGAAGTAAAAGAAGAAATTGGTATTGATATCCGTCCGGTAGATTTGATTTTAAAAACAATTTGTCATAGTAATAAGGGGCAAGAATATTTACAGTTTTATTTTGAATGTTATAAGTGGTCAGGAAAAATTGAAAATAAAGAACCACATAAATGTGAACGGTTAGAATGGCATCAATGGGATAATCTTCCTGAAAATGTGTGCCCCTATATTCAAAAAGCTGTTGCTCAAATTAATTCAAATACAACATTTTATGAAGAGGATTTTTGATTTTACGACAAATATTGTCCCCGTTTGTGCTTTTTTATCAAAAAGCACAAACGCTTTAAACAATGTTAAAGTTTAATTTTAATTTTTGGGTATGTCGAGGTTGTTTTTAAGATAGCGATGAACTGTAATCCATGAACATTTCATTTGTCGGGCTATTTCGGCTTTGGTGGTGTTGTTTCTAATCATTTCTTTAACTTTTTTTTCGTTTCTTTTTAATTTTATGTATGACATACTGTATGGACGACCTAATTGTTTTCCTTCGTTTTTTAATCGTTCTAATGAATTTTTTGTTCTTTCGGAAATGAGTTGTCGTTCAATTTCGGCGGCAAGTGAAAATGCAAACGCTAAAACTTTACTTTGAATATCGCCTCCTAAGCGATAATTTTCTTTTAAAGTCCAAACTTGACAGTTTTTTTCAAAACAATGTTGTAAAATACTCATAACTTCCAGTGAATTTCGTCCCAACCTTGATATTTCCGATGCAATAAGAATATCATCTTGTTGTAGTCGTTTTAATAGTTTGTTGAGTTGTCGTTTCTCTAAACGTTTTTGGGATGATATTTTTTCGATAATCCATTTGTTAATGTGAATATCATTATTTTTTGCAAAAGTTAAAATTTCATGGTGTTGATTGTCTGTATTTTGCTTGTTGGTACTGACTCTGATATAAGCATAAATCATGGTAAACTCCTTGTAAAGATGATTGATATCAAGGTTAGAATTATCAAAAAAACAATGAGAAATACACTAAAAAAGACTTATATACAAAAATCACCGTTTAATGATATATTGTATTTGTATAAAATTTAAAAACAAACTTTGGTATTAAAATATATTATATTCAATTATTTTTCAAAATGCAAGCATTTTAAATGGATCAAACAAAAAACATCTACAAAAACGGTGGTTTGTGTAGATGAGGGCAGATAAATTTTTTTTGATCATGTGAAGTGTTTTAGTGCAATTTTATAATCTGTGTAGGGGGCAATATGAAGTTAAACATAGCAAAATCATTTTTAAAAAAATCGGCAAATACAAATGATAAGGGGCGCACAATGATGGAAATGTTAGGCACTCTTTCCGTTGTGGGTGTTTTATCCGTTTCCGGAATAATAGGATATTCATATGCTATGGACAGATATCGTGCAAATCAAACGATTAATGATATTAAACTGCGTTCTGCCAGTATTCTTATTCAAAAAGACAGACACGATACGGTTAGTTTGGATGAATGGCCTGAAATGGGATCTGTCGGATATCCAATCATATATAATGCGGATGATGATTGTATTCAGGTTTCTAATGTGCCCGATGATGTGTGTCATATGATATTTAGGGATTTAACATCGGAAATGATAATCGGGATAAACGGAAAACAATATAATGAATATAAAAATATTTGTACATCAAGTAATGCGATGCATTTTTATGTAGGTATGAGTAAAGATGAATTTGTACCTGATCCATGTCCGACAGGAACCGCTCAAAACGGTTTGGGAGCTTATGCCGTTACAAAAGAAAATGTTAAATGTTATTGTGAACAATTGGATATGATATATAAAAATAAAGAATGTATCATAAAGCAGGAAGAAGGTTGTAAAAACAATAATGAATGTAATAATGGCGAATATTGTAATATTCCTGTATATACAGGGGCTGAATGTCCAAGTGCTACAATTGTAAATGCATTCAGAGGGGAGTGTGAAGATACTGAAAATGTGATGTTGGATAAACCATCCGGAGCTCCCTTTTATGTATCCAAGAAAGCGCTGACATGGCAATCGGCAAAAAATTTATGTTCGGCTTTGGGAAAAAGTATGGTCTCACTTACCGATTGGCAATGTGCTCATAAAATTTGTCGAACGGGAAGTGGGTGTGAATGTAAGGATAATTGTTCGTGCAGAAAGGTCAAAGATAAGACCGGTGTATCGGATATTATTACACAAATGGCTGGTTATTCATCGTTTAACGGATGGGTAACAAATTCGTACAGTAGTTGTTATTATTATTCTTTAAATAAAAGTGGTGGATATGTCGGTTCTGCCGAAAAAACAAAAATGACCCGTCATGCAATTTGCAAATAAGGTAAATTTAATTTAGATGAATTCATGAATATCTGGGAATTTTGAGTTTTTTTTGAGAAGAAGATGCAAAAAATGAAATATATAAAGGTTTATCCTGTTTTTGTTGATGTATTTCTCCGGAAAGAATGAAAAAAATGGGGTGTAGAAATTCTACGCTGTTTTATTGGTATGTTTTAATCAAAAACATAAAGACTGTATATTATGTATATGTTGTAAAATGAATATAGATATTTTTATGATGTTTATATACCTAATTTTACCACTTGTTTTCCATATTTTTGTTCCAGTTCGTCAATCAAACGGGATATTTTATCATCTTCACGTTCTTCTTGTTCAAATAGTGATTGTTGAACGGGTTTTCCGTACACAAGATTTTTTAATGTAATTCCGACAGAACGGTATAAAGTTTTTGATTGGTAGATTTTTTTTATCAGTTCTTGGGCGTGCTTTAATAAAGTTTGTTCGGAATTGGTGGGTTTTTCTAATTTAACTGTTGCCTCAATTACTTTAAAATCTTTTGTTCGAAGCATAACGGATAAATGATGGCAATATCCATCTCGTTTTCTCAGTTTTTGAGAGGCTCGATGGATATGATAGGTAAGTGTGCTTTTCAAAATGTTTAAATCGGCGGTAAAATCTTCCAATGCTTTTGTGTCTTGAATTGATTGAGGGATTTCATCTGAAGAATTGACGGGAGATACGGATATTCCGTCTAATTCATATCTTAATTTTTCTCCATGAATTCCAAAGAGTTGACGAATTCGATGTGGGTCATATTGTAAAAAATCATCAATTGTAAAAATACCTTTTGTTGCAAAATTAACAGCCGTTTTATGATTAATACCGCAAATTTCTTCCAATTCAATATTTTTTAAGATTTCTCTTGCTTTTTTGGGATGGATAATAAAGATGCCCTTGTTCTTTTTAGCTTTGTCACTTGCTAATTTTGCAAGGGTTTTGGATGTGCTGAGTCCAATAGAAACTGGTATCTGTGTTTTTTCTAAAACTGTTTGACGAATTTTTTTTATCAGATTTTCATATGTCAGGTTGTAAAGTTTGCTCATTCCTGTTAAATCCAAATAAGCTTCGTCAATTGATACTTCTTCTACATCAGGTGTAAACAATTTTAAAACGGTCATAACTTGTTTAGAAATTTCGGCATATCGGTTATGTCGAGCAGGGATATAATGAACATTATTGAATTTTCCGTTTAATTGAAACAAAGGGGTTC
>JAFZGR010000187.1 GCA_017555325.1 Alphaproteobacteria bacterium
GATAAAAAGAAGTCGTTTTCTTATTCAATGCATCAGGAAAAATTTGCTAATAGTTTATTTTCGGCAACAGAAACCGAATCAAAAATTCAACCCACTTATGATAATATGCTCATCCACGGGGATAATTTGTTGGCATTAAAGGCTTTGGAACAAGATTATACCGATAAAATCAAATGTATCTATATAGACCCACCCTATAATACCGGATATGCTTTTAAACAATATGATGACGGATTGGAACATTCTATTTGGCTCTCGTTAATGCGTGAGAGATTAGAGATTTTAAGGCGTTTATTGTCAGATGATGGTGGTATTTTTGTTAACATTGATGAAAATGAACACGCATACCTCAAAATATTGATGGATGAAATTTTTGGTAGAAAAAATCAAATTTGTACTTTTATTTGGTATGCTCGCAGTGGACAAGGAAATACAGTAGGCCATATTGCCGAATCTCACGAATATATACTTTTTTATGGAAAAGACATTGCAAATATAAATGTTAAAAAAATACAAAATATTACCAAAGAAGGTAATTATCACGACGAATTAGGCTCATATAAACGGGAACAGTTAAGACAATGGGGACAAGGGGACCGTAGAGAAGACAGACCTTCAATGTATTATCCCGTTAAAGCCCCTGATGGCAGTTTAATCTATCCTAAACGTGCTGATGGAAGCGATGGTCGTTGGAGAGTAAGTCAAAGTAGTATGAACGACTTAATTAAAGAGAACAATGTGGACTTTGTGCAAAATGAAACCGGTTGGGTTTTATACAAAAAAATTCGTGCCGGACGAATAACATATTCATCATACAAAACTATTTTAGATGATTTCGGAACAGCAAGTTCGGCAACTGTTGAATTAAAACAATTATTTAATGAAAAAGTTTTTGATACACCAAAACCTGAAAAACTGATTTCACATTTAATTCACTTGATTACAAATCCAAACGACATAGTCCTTGATAGCTTTTTAGGTTCGGGAACAACTTGTGCTGTTGCCCACAAAATGGGCCGTCGTTGGATTGGCATAGAAATGGGTGACCATGTATATTCTTGCTGTTTACCAAGACTTCATAAGGTTATAAAAGGAGAAGATAACGGCGGAATAACCAAAGCAACCGGTTGGATTTGTGGAGGAGGCTTCAAATTCTATGAATTGGCATCCTCTTTAATCATCAAAGATTCTTTCGGTATGGATATTATTTCCCCCTAATATAATGCCGATATGCTTGCCGAAGCAATGTGTAAAATTTTAGGGTATCATTACAAACCCGATACAGAGAAGTATTGGAAACAAGGCTATTCATCAGAAAAGAGTTTTATATATACCACAACAATGGGTTTGCAAGAGAATGCATTAGCTCGATTAGCCGAAGAAATCGGAGATAATAACCTTTTAATTTGTTGTAAAGCCTTTATGGGTAATCCAAATAGTTATTCAAACATAACCGTTAAGAAGATTCCATCTACCATTTTAAAAAAATGCGAATGGGGTTCAGCAGGTTATCCATTAAATACCAATGACTACACTCCAACCGATAAAGATTTTGAATTTGATATAGATAGATAAATCAACTCCGGAAAACACTCTTTAATACTTTCCCATAATTATTATTTAACTGTTATATACTCAATTGTATACACATCTTTTACCTGTCAACTCTTGATATGCGTTTGATATATCCTTGTTATATTTTTTAAAAATGCTCTTTTTTTTGAGATTTAGACATAAAAAATCTTGTCAAATGTGATTTTTTTCGGTATTTTACAAAGTAAAAAAAGGGAGAATACCAGATGACAACAAAAAAAAATAAAACAATATCCAAATTTCATTTATTCACAACACGCAATTTATTACTGCTCGGATGGACAATTTGTGCATTCGGAATCGGATACGGGCTTAAATCAAACACCCCTTCCACCCCAATGCAAATGCCGGCGGGCGGAGCGAGTGAAGCCTTGGTTATTACAGGTCAGCCAGCACAAAAAGACATACGTCCGACAAAAAACTTCATTGCCATGGTAGAACCCGTTAATGAGGTTAATTTGAAACCACAGGTTTCCGGTACTGTTGATGCCGTCTTATTTTCAAACGGGGCATTTGTGA
>JAFZGR010000188.1 GCA_017555325.1 Alphaproteobacteria bacterium
AGTATGAATAAAGTGATTTTGGTTGGTAATTTAGGTCGTGATCCAGAAATCCGTCACACCAATTCCGGTCAAAAAATCGCTAATTTATCCGTTGCAACATCAGATACGTGGAAAGACAAATCCGGTGAACGTCAAGAACGAACAGAATGGCATCGGGTTGTTGTTTTTAACTCGAATTTGGCTGATTTTTCAGAACGCTTTTTGCGTAAAGGTTCAAAAGTCTATGTGGAAGGTGCTTTACAAACACGTAAATTTACAGATCAAAGTGGTCAAGAAAAGTTTACAACGGAAGTTGTGTTGGGAGCTTTTCGGGGTGAATTGATTATTTTAGATAACAGAAATTCGGAAAATGGCGGTTCTTCATTTGGCAGTTCTTCGGACAATAATGGTGGTGGCTGGGATGCAACGCCGCTTTCTGGTGGTAGTTCCGAATCTTTTGATGATGAAATTCCGTTTTAATAAATGTGTGTGATAAAAGGCACGTGTCAATTGTTGGCGCTGCTTTTTGCGTAAAGTGATAAGTTTAATATACAGTTGGGAAAGAAAAGGAATGAGCGAAGAAAATATCATAAATGCAACACCGTCTGATGTATTGTCAACACCCATTGAAGAAGAAATGCGTAAATCCTATTTGGATTATGCAATGAGTGTTATTGTTTCTCGGGCATTGCCTGATGTGCGTGATGGTTTAAAACCCGTTCATCGGCGTATTTTGTTTTCAATGAATGAAAACGGCTATGATTACAATAAACCGTTCCGTAAATCAGCCCGTATCGTCGGGGATGTGATGGGTAAATACCATCCACATGGGGATAGTTCGATTTATGAAGCAATGGTGCGTATGGCTCAAACATTCTCTATGCGTGTACCGTTAATCAGCTCGCAGGGAAACTTTGGGTCAATGGATGGTGATAAAGCTGCTGCCATGCGATATACGGAAGCTCGTTTGGCTCAAACGGCACATTGGTTACTGGAAGATATTGATCAGGATACGGTTGATTTTAGACCTAACTATGATGAAACCTGTCAGGAACCGGAAGTTTTACCAGCACGATTCCCAAATATTTTGGTTAATGGTTCTGGTGGTATTGCCGTTGGTATGGCAACCAATATGCCACCACATAATTTGGCGGAAGTTATTTCCGGATGTATTGCTATGATTGACAATCCGGATATTACGTCCGAAGAATTAATGGCATATATTCCTGCCCCTGATTTTCCGACCGGTGGTATTATTTTAGGACGGGGTGGTGCTCGTTCGGCTTATACAACGGGACGTGGATCCGTTATTATGCGAGGGCGTTGTTCTATTGAGGAAATCAAAAAGGATAAAACAGCTATTATTGTAACGGAAATTCCGTATCAGGTCAATAAAGCACAGATGATTGTGCGTATTGCTGAATTAGTTAAAGAAAAGGTAATTGAGGGTATTTCCGATTTGCGGGATGAATCTGATAGACAGGGTGTGCGTGTTGTAATTGAATTAAAGCGGGATGCACATCCGGAAGTTGTTTTAAACCAATTATATAAATATACGCCGTTACAAACGAGTTTCGGTATGAATATGTTGGCTTTAAACAATGGGCGTCCCGAATTGATGACGTTGCAGGGTATTTTATCGGCCTTTATTAAATTCCGTGAAGAAGTTGTACGCCGTCGGACAGTATATCAATTAAACAAGGCTCGTGACAGAGCTCACGTTTTGGTTGGTTTGGCGATTGCTGTTGCCAATTTGGACAATGTAATTGAGATGATTAAAACCTCAGCTGATTCTAACATCGCACGTACCCGTTTAATGGAAACAAAATGGGATGCTTCTGATGTTGCCGGTTTGATCGAATTAATTGATGAGCCTGGTCGGAAAGTCATTGACGGTAGTTATACATTATCCGAAGCACAAGCACGTGCTATTTTGGATTTGAAATTGCAACGCTTAACCGGTTTGGAACGGGATAAAGTTCATGGTGAAGTTGGTGAGTTGGCTGCATTGATTAAAGGATATTTAGCAACGTTAGCTTCTCGTGAAAAAATTTACGCTATTATTCGGGAAGAATTGGAAATCTTGAAAGAACAATACCCAGATGGTCGTAGAACAACGATTGAAGATGCCGAATTTGAACAAGATATGGAAGATTTGATTCCAAGAGAAACAATGGTCGTAACTGTTTCTAATAATGGTTATATCAAACGGGTACCATTATCTACATATCGGGCACAACATCGGGGCGGAAAAGGTCGAGCAGGGATGTCAACTCGGGAAGAAGATCAGGTTTCCCAGTTGTTTGTTGCTTGTACACATAGTCCGTTATTGTTCTTCTCAACACGAGGTATTGTGTATAAATTAAAAACATATCGTTTGCCGGAAGGTTCACCGCAATCATTGGGTAAAGCATTGATTAACTTGTTGCCGTTACAACAAGGTGAAACCATTTCAACTATTTTGACATTGCCCGAACAAGAAGCAGATTGTGAAAATCAAACAGTTGTTTTTGCAACAGCTTCCGGAAATGTTCGTCGTAATCGGTTAAGTGATTTCTATAATGTGAACGCTAATGGTAAAATTGCGATGAAATTAGATGAAGGAGATGTCTTAATCGGGGTACAGATTTGCAATGAGGAACATGACGTTTTATTGTCGGCTGCCGGTGGTAAATGTGTTCGTTTCCCAGTTGCTGATTTGCGTGTATTTGAATCACGAGCTTCTACGGGTGTTCGAGGAATGAAACTGGTTGATGGTGATACGGTTATTTCTATGTCGGTTGTTAAACATGCAAAAGCTGATATTGATAAACGGGATGCCTATCTAAAAGAATCTGCAACTCGTCGTCGGTTAGCAGGTCAGGCTATTGATGGAGATGAAATTGAAACGGAAAGCCTGAACAGTACGATTTTAACACCGGAAGAATTTGAAAAAATGGCACAGGATGAAGAATTCATCTTAACCATTACGGATAAAGGATATGGGAAACGGTCCAGTGCCTATGAATATCGGATTACGGCTCGTGGCACATCCGGTGTCGTCAACATCAAAACGGATGAAGGCAAACGCAAAGCAGATGTTGTCGCTTCTATGCCGGTTCCGGATGATGCCCATATTATGTTGGTAACAGATGGCGGAAAACTCATTCGGATGAAAGTCAGTGATATTCGTATTGCCGGACGTAGTACAATGGGGGTTATTTTATTCCGTTTGGATAAAGAAGAAAAAGTTGTTTCCGCAACCTGTATTACGGATATTGAAGATGATATGCCGGCAGAAGAAGAAACAGCCGAAGCTCCGAAAACGGATATGATACTGTCAGAAACGATTGAAAGTGAAACAGTAACCGAAACGACAGTTGAAACCGTTGCCGAAACAGAATTAAACGATATATAACAAACCAAAAGAGGTATTGCTAAAAAGTGATGCCTCTTTAACCTTTTTAAGGGGGAATAATGAAAAAGATTTTAGGTTTATTAACAGGAATTTTATTAACAACACAAGTAGGAGCACAAACAATGGATAAAGAAAATACACTCTATTTAGATACGGAATATGGTCGGACGGTTATTGAATTATATCCGGACGTTGCCCCAAATCACGTTAAACGGATTAAAGAATTAACACGTAAAGGGTTTTATAACGGGGTTAAATTCCATCGTGTTATCCCCGGTTTTATGGCACAAACAGGTGATCCGACGGGAACAGGTATGGGGGGGTCCGGTCAAAAATTAAAACAGGAATTTAATAACAAACATCACGGACGTGGAACGGTTTCTATGGCTCGGGCACAAGATGTGAACAGTGCAGATAGTCAGTTCTTTATTTGTTTCGATGATGCTGGTTTCTTAGATGGACAATATACGGTTTTTGGACAAGTTGTTTCCGGTATGGAAGCCATTGATTCTTTAAAAGCAGGTACAAGTGCCAACAATGGTAAAGTATCCAATCCGGATATTATTGTTAAAATGCAAGTTGCTGCTGATGAATAATCTACAATAATTGGCATTTAATGAATAAAACACCATCGGTTTATATCGGTGGTGCTTATTTATTTAAAGATTATTCAGCCTGATAACTTTGTGAATTTGTTGCTAGAATGAGGTATTTTTTGTCTGTCTACACACTAATTATGTTATTGTATTGTAAAGGTTATTTGTTGTTTTCTACAATGCAAATGTTGTTCTGCTACAAAGGATGTTTAATCAAAGGAATCATTAGTTGCACACAGAAAATATTTCGCCATAAATAATATTCCTATAAAGGATGATTAATCGAAGTAATTATTTTGCCTGCATTTATTTTTTTTAATAGGTTTTGTGTTTGAATAAACAGATATTCTATCTGAAAAAAAACAAAGGTGTTCCTGAATGTTAAAATTTTGATTGATTTAATTCGGAGAATGTTATAATTTAACTTTAACGAAACGGGTTAAAATTCTCGTTTGAACAGTTATTGTTTTGTTTGAAAAATGAATATTAAAAATAGGGGGGGTATGCAAAATCAAGTCGCTTTAAATAATAAAGATAGTAATGCTGAGAAAACTTTATGGATGTATTTTATTGAATGTATCACTCAAAAATATTTCTGTTTTAATGGGCGAGCTCGTCGAAAAGAGTTTTTTGGATATTTATTGTTTCGATTTTTAATTGTTATTGGTGTTGATTTTATTTTGAGCTTAATTGGCTTAAGTGAAGCTATTGTTGATGTCTTGATGGACGTTCTTGTATTTTTGTTCTTAATTCCAGATTTCGCTGTGCTTATTCGGCGCATTCATGATGTCGGTTTTTCGGCTTGGTGGGCTTTTATTCCATGTTCTGTTTTGGGGGGTCTTATTTTAACACCTCTTGTTCTTGGTTATGTTTTTCCGGGGTTTGTTTATCTTGTTACCGGTTTGTTTATATTTGTGCCATTTGTTGTGGTTTTTATTAAGAGTGATTCGAAAAAAAATCAATATGGTCCCGTTCCTGATGGTACATATTGAAGTAAAGAGTGCTAAATAGAGTTGATATGAATCCCCCCTTGCTTGCGCAGGGGGTATCATTTTTTTTTAACAAATTTGTCCAGCCCTGTAACTTCGTAAACCTTTCGGTTGGGTTGGATTATCTACATCTACCTTCTCACGCAGGTAGTATTACGTTCGATACCATAAAATAAACGGACAGTAAGGTTATCTGTCCGTTTATTATTACTCTCTTTATTCATGTTTTTATAACAACAACCCGTTTTGGCACAGATGGGCAAAAATCGGCTTGTCCAATCCGACCAACTGGATAATTTCTGTCGGAATTAAATCAATAGTGAGTGTTTGGGTTTCCGTTATGCCGTTTTTGATTGTTTTGATAACTGCACTTGGCAATTGGGCTTGTCCGATACAGGATGATAAATAAACAAAACATTCATCATTGTCTTTTAAGTATTCGCAAGCCAATCGGCGTGCGTACAAATTTAATGTTAAATCGGCTTTAGAAGCATCTTTTGTCCACGGACTTCCTCCGCCGACAGGGCAGGCAAGTGAATAAAAATCACAAGCTAATTTTCGTCCCGTAATGCCACAATCGGCAATAGATGAGTGCACTGTATAGGCTCCTGTGCCGTTGATAATTAATTTATCCGGTTTTTGTCCGAGTGTTTGAATAATAAAATTCGTTAAATCGGTTTTTTCTAACATCGGAATGGCAACAATTGCCGTATGAATATGTCCCGTTTCATCTAACGTGATTTGTGTTTTAATGTCTAATCCCAATATGTCTGATTTTTTTGCAGTTTCATATAGTGCATTATTTAGTCGGCGAGCAAGTGTTAATTCTAGTGGCATATTGTCTGGACTCTGACAGGCATATCCTGCAAAAACCCCTTGATCTCCCCAGCCGTTTTGATTGACGCCTTGTAAAATTTCCCCCGATTGAACACCGATTAAATTAATAACGTTAATTTTGTGAATGTTAATGGCTTTATCCCCCCATAAAGAGGCATATCTTTCATCATAACCGATTGTTCGAAGGGCTTTTTTGACAATTTCCGTTAAATTGTCAGTACGAATGTTTCCGCTGATTTCTCCGCCTAACACAACCGTATTGTCTTTTATCATAACTTCTACGGCATATTTTAAATTTTTGTCTTGTAATAAAAGCGTATCCAATAAAACACAGGTTATAAAATCGGCGGTTTTATCCGGATGTCCGAGAGAGACGAATTCTGCTGTTTTTAACATTGTTTGTTCCTTTCATTTTTATTGTTTTTACTTGTATTTGAAAGGACATGAAGAAAAAATAAAATTTTAATATTCCCTGATAACGGGTAAAAAAATTATTTGCTCCTTTTAGTCCGCTTTTAAAGTGTTGATATGAACACTTCGAATCGGGACAAGTAGAGATAAATCCGATTCACTTATTAAGTTAACATATATTTTTATTGAATGCAATAGGTGTTGTCCCAAAGAGAGCATATTTTTTTATGAGGTTCTTTTTTGGGGGAGGGGTAAAAGTATGGAAGGATTAAAAAAATGCCGATTAAATTAATCGGCAAAATAATAAATTGGTTAATTATTTTACGCTTGCCCATATTCCATAGCGATAAATTTAGACTTTAAGCCGAGTTTATTCATGCTGACTTCCCACCGTTTTTTGTAGGGTGTGTTAAACATTATTTCGGAATCTGCCGGTAAATTAATCCACTGATTGGTGGCAATTTCTTTTTCCAATTCTCCGCTTTCCCAAATAAAATGACCTAATGATATAATTTTATGTTTAGGCTTTTTCTTCCAGATGATTTCAGGTAAAATATCATCCGATTCTGTTAACCCGAGATTACAATCTATTTTTTTTGTGGAATCAACTGAAAAATCCAATGAATGCAAAACAAATCCATTTCCTTGTTTATCTGGCCCGCCGTCCATTAATATCGGTTCTTGATTATGTTTGTATAGTATGTGTTCAATGTGCATTTCATCTAGTAAATCGGAATATGTTATTGCGGCAGGATAATTAATAATAATCCCACGAGCCCCGTAGGCAGAATGCTCATAAACATACATAACAGCCTGATCGTAATCTAAATTTTTTGTATAAGGCATAGAAATAAGTAATTGCCCTTTTAAGGATTGAAAATTTTCAGCTTTATATAAATCAAGAAAAAAATTATTCTCGGGCATGATTTTCTTCGTCACTTTCCGTAAAACGACGCATATTAGAGAAATCGGCTTCGTCCGTGTCGGTTAATTCCGAATCATCATCTAAAATTTCCAATTCGTCTGGACCTAAATCTTCGTCTGACAAAGGAACATCTTCCGTCATTTGCAAAAGTGTTTCTTCATCAATATCTTCGTCTTCAATTCGTGAGGAATTTTTCTTCGCCATTTTTAACAGTTGTTTTGTTTTTTCTTCGTCAAAAGACATTTTTGTATGTGTGTCTTTGCATTTAGGACATGAAAAAGTTTCTTTATTCATATCATAGAAAAAAGTCCCACACTTTAAACACTTACGTTTTGTGCCCCATTCTGGTTTTGCCATAGTATCCTCCGTTTGTTAAAAAAAAACTTGTTATTTGTGCCTTTTACATGTTATGGTAAATTTGTCAATAAAAATTTTATAAAAATAGGGAAAAATTTTACAATGAACATAATCGCAATAGATGGAAGTTCCGCAACCGGCAAAGGAACGTTGGGGAAGAGATTGGCACAAGCTATTGATTTTTCTTATTTAGATACCGGTGCATTGTATCGAGGTATCGCTTATGAGATAATAAATAATGGTGGTGATATTCATGATGAAGCAACGGCCGTTTCGGTGGCAAAAGGGTTGTCAGGAGCCAAAATGATGGCATTACAGAACGAATCAGTGATTCGCACAGAAGAATATGGTCGTGGGGCTTCGTTTGTGGCAGCAATACCGGCAGTCAGACAGGTGTTGCTTGATTTTCAACGACGATTCTCTGAAAATCCTGTAATGGCAGACGGAACACCTGCAAAAGGGGCTATTTTAGATGGTCGAGACATTGGTACGGTGGTGTGTCCGGAAGCGCCTGTAAAGCTGTTTTTAACGGCTCGACCGGAAATTCGTGCAGAAAGACGATTTAAAGAGTTGCAATTAAAAGGATTATGTGTTATATATGAAGATGTTTTATCGGATATTCAATCACGGGATAAGCGGGACAAGGAGAGAACAACCTCTCCATTAAAGCCTGCTGAAGATGCGTTAATTTTGGATACATCCGATTTAACGGCGGATGATGTGTACGCTCAAGTCATTCGTTATGTAAATGAGCGGATTAAATAAGTCCCTGAAAAAAATAGAAGTATTTTTTTTGGTGGCCAGCTAAAAATTTTTTTTAAGGATTATATATGAGTACAGTAGAAAACCAAACACCGGCTGAAGATTTCGGCGCTCTGTTAGATGAATTTATGGGAAAAGGCTCTTCACAGGGCAAAGTTATTTCCGGTAAAATTGTTGGTTTTGATGATGAAACGGTTATTGTGGATGTCGGTTTAAAATCAGAAGGTCGCATTCCGGTTTCAGAATTTGGTGTTCAAACATTAAATATAGGCGATGATGTTGATGTTTATGTTGAACGGTATGAAGACAAAAACGGCAATGTTGTTTTATCTCGTGAAAAAGCCCGTCGTGAGGAAGCATGGGGTGATTTAGAAAAAGCATTAGCAACAGGCGAACATGTTATCGGTACGATTTATGGTCGTGTTAAAGGTGGTTTCACAGTTGATTTGAATGGGGCAACAGCTTTCTTGCCAGGTAGTCAAATTGATGTTCGTCCGATTCGTGATGTGACACCGTTAATGGGAGTTGCTCAACCGTTTGCTTTGTTAAAAATGGATCGTATGCGTGGAAATATTGTTGTTTCACGTCGTGCTGTTTTGGAAGAAACACGTGCAGAACAACGTTCTGAAATTATCAAGAGTATGTCCGAAGGTCAAGTTGTTGAAGGAACAGTCAAAAATATCACAGATTACGGTGCATTTGTTGATTTGGGTGGTATTGACGGTTTATTACACGTGACAGATATTTCTTGGAAACGTATTACAAATCCGGCAGAAGTTTTGACAGTTGGTCAAACTGTTAAAGTTCAAATTATTAAGTTTAACACAGATACAGGTCGTATTTCTTTGGGTATGAAACAATTAGAAAACGATCCATGGGTTGGTGTAAACGAACGTTTCCCGTTGGGTTCAACATTCAAAGGAAAAATCAGCAATATCACAGATTATGGTGCATTTGTTGAATTAGCATCCGGTGTTGAAGGTTTAATCCACGTTTCTGAAATGAGCTGGACGAAAAAGAATGTTCACCCGAGCAAAATCGTTTCTTTAACACAAGAAGTTGAAGGTGTGATTTTGGATGTTGATGAATCCAAACGCCGTATTTCTTTGGGTATGAAACAAATTCAAGAAAATCCGTGGAAAGCTTTTGCCGATACACACACGGTCGGTGATATTATTGAAGGCGAAATCAAAAATATGATTGAATTCGGTATTTTTGTTGCTTTGAATGATGACATTGACGGTATGATTCATACATCTGATTTGTCTTGGGAAAAAACAAGCGAAGAAGCCATCAAAGATTATAAAAAAGGTATGGTTGTCAAAGCTAAAATCTTGGACATCGATGTTGAAAAAGAACGCATTTCTTTGGGCATTAAACAATTAACGGATGATCCGTTAGCTGTTGCCAGCGAAAACATCAAAAAAGGCGAAATCGTCACAGGTGTTGTTTCCGCTATTGAAGAAGGTGGTATTGAAGTTGATGTAAACGGCATTAAAGGCTTTATCAAACGTACAGATTTGGCAAAAGACCGTGCTGAACAAAAAACAGAACGTTTTGCTATCGGTGAAAAAGTTGATGCCAAAGTGACATCTTTTGATGCCAAAACACGCAAATTAACATTATCCATTAAAGCACGTGAAGTTGCTGAAGAAAAAGCAGCAATGGAAGAATTTGGGGCAACAAACGCCGGTGCTTCTTTGGGTGATATTTTAGGTGATGCTTTAGCAAAAGCTAAAAAAACAACCAAAAAATAAATTGCGATTATAAGTTAATTTGTTATTTAACTTAAAAGCATAGGGCGTTTTGTTCATTCTAAGCGGGCAAAACGCCTTTTTTTATAAAACGGGCAGAAAATGTTGGAAAGATGTTTTATTTGTTGAGTGTATTTGGAATAATTTTGATTTTAAAATCAGATAATGTATCGAAAACATAATGTAAATAGATAAAAACGTTGATTGAATATAAGTTGAGCAGAGGAAATTAAAATGGCATATATTATTACTTTATCGGGACAGTTGGGAAGTGGAAAATCAACAATTGGTAAAATGTTGGCTGAAAAATTGGGTTATTCTTTTTATTCAACGGGAAATATGCAACGTCAAATTGCGGCTCGCTATGGTGTGACAACGTTAGAATTAAATGAAATGTGTAAAACAAATCCGGAAATTGATAGAGAAATTGATTCTGTTTTAATCGATTTACCGTTAACAGCACAAAATTATATTGTTGATTCTCGGGTTGCCTTTCATTTTATTCCGTCTTCGTTTAAAGTAAAATTAAATGTTGAAACGGCAATTGCCGGAGAACGAATATTTAATGATACAGCTCGAAGTGGCGAAAAAAAATATCAACAAGTGAAAGATGCTGTTGAAGCGTTAATTTCTCGCAGGGCATTGGAAGTGGAACGATTTAAACGCATTTATAACGTTGATATTGATAACGATTATAATTTTGATTATGTGATTGACACGACATATAAAACACCGGATGAAATTTGTGATTTGATTTTAAAACGGTTTGAAAAATTTAAACGCAGTTTAGAAATTGCTTTGAAACAGGAAGAAACGGACTGTTGAATATTCAGTTTTTTAGAAATAATTAATCTGTCGGATAATGAAAAATTATCCGTTTTTTTTATATAAAATTTAACAGAATATAAAAAAGGTACCTTTTTTTCCCGCTTCGAATTGTGAAAATCCGATTTTTCAAAAAAATACAAAATTGTTTTTTTGTTGAGTAAGTTATTTAAAATGAAAAAAAATGCAAAAAAGTGAAAAAAAGTATTGCAATTATACGTACCTTTTTTTA
>JAFZGR010000189.1 GCA_017555325.1 Alphaproteobacteria bacterium
ACACACCAAAAGAAGATTATGATTATTTTGACAGCGGAGATGCATTTTGGTTCAGTGAGGATAAAAATCATCCCTTGACTGCGAATGGTGAAATATACGATAAAAATAAAATGACGGCAATGCATAAAACTTTGCCACTGCCATCCATTGTGAAAATTACGAACTTAAATAATCAGATGTCTGCATTTGTTCGGATAAATGATCGTGGTCCTTATGATAATAATCGCATTATGGATGTTTCGGAAGCAACAGCTCGTTACCTAAATTTTTCCAAAACAAAGGTAACACCGATTCAGATTGAAATAATGGTTTTGGAAAGTCAAAAATTAAAAGAACAATTAAATAAAACACATTCCAATCGAATTCTTTCGCTTATTGATACTTCTCAAAAAGAAACCTCAAAAAGAATAACACAAGGAGAAACGGTTTTAGATTCTGATAAAATTTTATATCCAGGTCTAGAACAAGAAAAAATTGAAAATTTAAAATTAAAACAGACAGATAAAAACAATTATTCATCTAAAAAATTATTAAAAAAACAAACATTATCCAATACGGTTATTCAACCCAAGCAAAATGCGGTGTTATATGCCGGTTCCGGCAAAGAAGGATATTATGTTCAAATCGGTGCATTTTCAAAAGAAAAATCCGTTTATAAAATTCGTCAAAAATTAAAAATATACGATAATTTAAAAGTAAAAGATAAGTATAAGAACGGACAATTATTGCACTATGTGCGCATCGGACCACTTGAAACACAAAATAAGGCATTAAAGATACTTGACAAAATTCATAATGAAGGATATTCTGATGCAACAATTATTTATGAGTAGAAAAGGATAAAAAAATGAAAAAATTCCCATTATTAATAGGTATTGCTCTTTGTGCTTTTTCTGTTTCAGCTAGGGCTTTTGAAACATTGGCAAAAAATGCATTATTAATGGATGCCGATACCGGACATATTTTGTTTGAAAAAAATGCGGATATCCCAATGCCCCCGGCTTCTATGAGCAAATTAATGACGGAATATATTATTTTTGATGCATTAAAAAACAACAAAATTACACTGGATACGGAATTTATTACATCTGAAAATGCATGGCGAAAAGGTGGTGCAAAAAGTGGTAGTTCAACAATGTTTTTAAATATTGATGAACGTGTTAAAGTTCGTGATTTATTACGAGGAATTATTGTTCAATCAGGTAATGATGCCTGTATTGTTGTAGCTGAAAACATGGCAGGAACTGAAGAAGCTTTTGCTGAATTAATGACTGAAAAAGCACAAAAAATAGGTTTAAAAACGGCAACATTTAAAAATGCAACAGGATTGCCGGATGATAAACATTTAATGAGTGCAAAAGATTTGGCAAAATTAGCAAAAATTTTGATTAATGAATTTCCAGAATACTATCCGATATATTCTGAAAAAGAATTTACTCATAATGGTATTAAGCAAGGCAATCGGAATCCGTTATTATATACAATGCCCGGAGCTGATGGATTAAAAACAGGTCATACCAATCAGGCGGGTTATGGGTTGACTGCTTCTGCAAAAGCACCTGATGGTCGTCGCTTGATTATGGTTATTAACGGATTAGACAGCATGAAAGATCGTTCTGAAGAATCTAAAAAGTTAATGAATTGGGGAATGCTTGGATTTGAAAACAAAACACTTGTTCAAGAAAATCATTTTATTGAAGAAATACCTGTTTGGTTAGGAACGGCAAAAACCGTAAAAGCCATTACAAAAGATGGATATACCGCAACTTTTTCAAAGGGACGTTCCGAAATGCCTAAAATGACAGTTGTTTATGACACTCCCATTCAGGCCCCCATTCAAAAAGGACAAAAAATCGGCGTATTAAAAATTGATACAAATGGGAACACAACGCATGATATTGATTTGATTGCTGCCGATACAATTGAAAAAGTAGGATATTTCGGGAAAATAAAACACATCGTTTTATCTCTGTTTCAATAGGGTGTTCTAATGAAAAAAGGTTTTTTTATTACGTTTGAAGGAGGCGAGGGTGCAGGCAAATCAACGCAAATTTCTTTGTTAGCAAGTTATTTGCGTGAAAAGCACTCAAAAGAAGTAGTTTGCACGCGTGAACCAGGCGGAACAATCGGGGCAGAAGAAATTCGTAATTTACTTGTTAAAGGCGGACAGGACAGATGGGATAAATTAACGGAACTATTATTGTTTTCAGCTGCACGTAGAGATCATTTAGTAAAAAAAATTCTACCAACCGTACAATCGGGAAATATTATTTTATCTGATCGTTATGCCGATAGTACGATTGCATATCAATGTTTTGGATACGGTTTTAATGAAACGGTATATCGTCAAGCAGAACTATTATATCAATTAATTGCCGATGATTTTTATCCAAATTTAACAATTATTTTAGATATTGATGTTCAAAAAGGCTTAGAACGCAGTAAAAAGCGAGCAGGGAATGACGAACAGCGTTTTGAAGATATGGATTTATCCTTTCATCAAAACTTAAAAGATGGATTCTTATTTTTAAGTCGCAAATATCCACAGCGTTATGCTGTTATTGATGCCAATCGTAGCATTGAAGAAATTCATCAGGATATTATTATTGTTGTACGGGAGCGACTAGGTTTATGACACCCAAAGAACAAATTTTATCAGTCATAAAGAAAGGCAAGATCAGTGGATCTTGGCTAATATCCGGTCCAATGGGAACAGGAAAAAAAGAATTTGCATCATCTTTGGCTAATTTCTTAACAACGGGGGAGTGGATTGATGATCGTTCATATAATCCCAGTATTAAATGGATTGAATGCGGTTTAACCGAAGAAGCTAAAAAAGAAATCCAAAAAATGATTTTGGCAGGAAAAGAAGTTGAAGAAAATACAAAAACACAAGCTCGAAAGAAAATTATTTCTATTGAAGATATTCGGGAAGGAATACAGTTTTTATCATTAAAACCCAGTGAAAATGAATATCGAATTTTAATTGTATCTTTGGCTGAAGATATGAATCCCAATGCAGCAAATGCGCTTTTGAAAATTTTAGAAGAACCTTATCCGCGTAGTGTATTAATACTGATTTCGCAAAATACAGGTAAGTTGTTACCAACCATTGGATCCCGCTGTCGAAAAATTGTTTTTCCACAAAAATCATTTGAAGAAATATTGCTTTATTTACAGAAAAAATATCCAACTAATAAAAATAATGATTTAATTGCAGAATTGGCTGACGGTTCAATCGGATTAGCAGATATGATTTGTGAAATAAATGGATTAGAAATTTATCAAAAACTAAATGCTTTTTTGCTTCCGTTGAATCAGATAAATATAGAACAACTCAATCAATTTATCGAGAATGTAATTAAAGATGCTCAGAGTTATGAATTGTTTCAAATATTTTTAATATATTATTTGCGAAAAAAAATTAAAGATTTAGCTATTCAAAAGCATCCCAAAGGAGAAATTTTATTAGAGATAATGAGTGATGTGCAAAATTTATTTAATAAAATTGATAAATTGAATTTAGATAAAAAACAATCACTTATGAACATTGTTTTACGTATTGCCGGAGAAATTGAATGATTGACAGTCATTGCCATATCGGAATAGGAGAAGAAGCAGAGAAGGGGATACCATTATCTGAAACATTAAAACGGGCAAAAAATGCCGGTATTTCTCATATTTTAACCGTTGCGTGTTCATTTGATGACATCGATGACTTAAAAGCGATGTTGACATTTCAAAATGTATATGGAGCATTTGGAATTCATCCGGAAAACTGTTTGAATTTCAGTAGAGAAGGTATATTTGAAGTTTTCGAAGAATTACCAGAATTAATTGCTTTAGGAGAAATCGGTTTGGATTATTTTTATGAACCGGAAACACGCCAAAAACAAATACATGTATTTGAAAATCAAATTGAAATTGCAGACCGATTAAATTTACCGATTATCATTCATACCCGTGATGCAGAAGATGATACAATCAGTATTTTAAAAAGTGCAAAAAATGGTGGCTTGTTGAAAAAATCAGGTGTGTTGCATTGTTTTACTGGTACACAACAATTGGCTGACTTTGCATTGGATATGGATTTATATATTTCCGCTTCTGGTATTATCACATTTAAAAATGCACAATCATTGCGAGATATATTTCAACGTATACCATCAAATAGATTGTTGATTGAAACGGATTCACCTTATTTAGCACCAGTACCATATAGAGGAAAAGTAAATGAATCAGCTTATATGATTGAAACAGCAAAATGTTTGGCAGATATAAAGTCATTGAATTATGCAGACCTAGAAAAAATAACAACCGAAAATTTTAATCGTTTATTTATAGAGAGATAAAAAAAATGAAAATACGAATTTTAGGTTGCGGTCCATCACAGGGAATCCCTTCAATTTCCAGAGGATTTGGTTTGTGTGATGAAAATAATCCCAAGAATATCCGTACCCGAACGTCTGCATTGATTTATGCGGATGATAATCAGAATATATTGATAGATACCTCTCCTGAAATTCGCATTCAGTTATTAAGGGCAGGAATGCCTAAAATTGATGCAATCTTATATACACATGCCCATTATGACCATATGGGTGGGGCTAATGATTTATATGCTTGGGCCATGGATAAAAAAATAACACTTCCGATCTATTTAACATTACAAGATGCAGAGAGATTCAAACAACAATTGGAATATGTTTTCAAAACACCGGAAACACAAACGGCCTTTCAATTAAATATTATTGAACCATTTAAACCATTTTATGTTGGAAATACTAAAATTTTACCAATACGACAATATCACGGAGATGTCATAACAATTGGATATCGGATTAAGGATTTTGCGTATTCAACCGATTTAAA
>JAFZGR010000190.1 GCA_017555325.1 Alphaproteobacteria bacterium
ATAAAATAATGGTCATCTGTCGGCTCATTAACACAGAAATATCTGGCACTACTGCCTGTGCCGATTTGCTGAACAAACTTTCCACTTCCGCATTCTGATGCACATTCTGCTGAATCATTTTTCGCAATTTCATATTTACCATACGTAAAGGAACAAGACTGACAACCCTCATTCAATGTTTTAAATGTCTGCCCGCTTAAACACCCTCCTAAAATACAATAACCGTTTAACAACTGACGATTTCCACCACAGCTGTTGCATTGTTCTCGTCCGATATCATCATCTCCAACATAAACTGCTTTATCCGTTGAACAGGATTCACAAGCAAAATTATTGGAAGCACTTCGGAAATAAATACCATTACCAGCACTATATCCCTCAACACTGCCGTTTCCATAACTATTACATACTCCTTTTTTGCCTTTCTCTATTGTCACACATTGATTACCGATAACCATTTTCCCGCAAGCAACACAACCATTTACTTCATCGGCATTTGATGTATTGATTTGATAAACAGCTTGTGTCGGACATTTGAAGCACATATTATTTGCAACGGCACGTTTAGGCGAACACGCTATACAAGATTGTTTTCTGCTTTCTAAAAATTCTGTATTATCATATATATCCCTATATAATTTTATATTCCCACTAGAACAAGAATCACATCGTCCAACATCATTCAAGAAATATCCACTATCACATGATTTAAATTCACATAAAGCATACGGTGTTCCCTTTCCTGAAACACGGCGATTTCCACATGCTTCACATTTTGATGCAACAAAAGGATCATCACCAATACCAACCCAACCAGATTTATCATCACACGAATAACATGTTCCCAACCAAATATAATGATTAGACGGACAATCTTTTACACAATAGTTTTGAATTCCTTTTGCAGATGTATAAGTAGAAGTTGCATATCTTTTTTCCACGCCGTTTTGACCATTACAATTTATTGTACAATCACTTTTTTGTGCAACTATCAATGTATCTCCTGAACCACCAGTTGAACATGGAATGCATTGTCCATTAATATTTTTAAATTCATTCGCAGCACAAGTTCCTGTTTTAAATTTGCAATGTGTCTGACCACCACTTGTGACAACTTCACGGCCACACTTTTGGCACAAATTTTTAAAATCTTCACTCACAACGCCATTAACATCCATACGTGTATTAGCAGAAATATCATCACAAGTAAAACAGGATTTTGTTGAATTATACCAACCTTCTGTTTCTTTGCATATCGGCAAGCAATCCATTCCGTCAACAACCCGTCCACAAGCACGACAACTGTTTTTTTTATCGTCTAAAAAATCTAGATTGTTATACCCTGTTGTACTAACTAAATATGTATCCGTTGAATCACATGGAACACATTTTCCTCCACCATTTAAAAACTCCCCATTTTTACAAGATTGAAATTCACACAATGCATATGGTGTTCCTCTGTTTGAAACTCTGCGATTTCCACAAGACTCACAACTCTCCGCTGCTCCAACACCACTCCCGATAGCATTCCAACCAGGTTCATTACATGGTAAACATGAACCATATACATGAACATATTGACCTGTGGGACATTTTTTTACACAAAATGTCCTCTCTTTATTTGTGCCAGTTACATCTTTTCCTAATGTTGTCGCAAACCGTTTTTCAATTCCATTTTCCCCCGTACAAGCTAAATCACACTCATTTGCATTACTAACTTCAATTGTCCCGTCCGTACTTGTTGTATTACAGGGAATACAATTACCACTACTGTTTTTAAATTCTCCAGCTTTACAAGTTGGCACACAATAATCACCCTCAACAGTTCGTCCACAAGCTGTACATAAGGATTCTGCATCCGGAAACCGTTTATCCATTTTCCTCTTTTGTGAATCTGAACAAGGTGCTCCTTTTCCTAAATCATACATAAACTCCTCTCCGGGTTTTAGTGCCGTATAGCAAACCCCTTTGTTATCAATGACCACAAACTTGCGGCCACAAGCCGCACAATATTCTTTGGCCTTGGCAAACACAGAGGGATCACTTGCCGTTCCTGCTGCTAATGTGTAATATGCCCCGTTAATGCGATATCCATTGGCATCTTTTCCTTCAATCTCTGCACAGGTTTTACACACAAATTGCGTTGAATCAGAACTAAACCATAAAAATTCTTTACCTTTCTCACACGTTTTATTAACACATACCGTTTTGTCCCGTATATCTACTGCCCAGATGCCTCCACAGGCTGCACATTGATCTTTTGCTTTTTCAACATTGTCCGGCAATATGGATAATGTCGCCTTTTGACACTCCATACAACCTCCATTTGCCTGATAACTGTATCCGTCAACACACGAATACGCACAATACATTTTACTTTCTTCACCTTCTTTTGTGATTGTTTCAACAACAAACTTGTTTTCATCAGCACATTGTTCTTCACACATTGCTTTACCGCTTTTACTATCCCTAAAAACAACTTGTCCATTTTGTTCGTGCTCAAACGGCGTATCTTTTATCTGTATATTACTGCTTGTACTACACGGCATACAGGCGCCGTTATATGTTCTAAATTCATTTTCTTTACATTCTTCCGGTACTTTTTGACATGTATTCGTCATTTCATTGCAGATATGACCTTTTGCACAATGCTCATTCTTTAAACATTTGACACAACTCGGTTCCGTTGTGTTTTCTGTTCGACAATATGGTTCTGATGATCCACAATCCGGTTGACATAAATTATCTACACAATCATAACACGTCCGACCAATAACCTCTTTACAATCTGCTTTCGTATAACAATATGTTGTCGGATCTCCGTTATTATCCAATGGAATGCCACTCCCTTCTTCTCCGTTTAAACTCTCCAATGAGGCTAAAAAACGAATGCCTGACTTTTCCCCATATGTTTGACAAATTAATGAACTTTCCTCAAATATAACCCCTTCTTCACTTTCTTTCTCCGCTCCTACCGGCACAACTCGGATAATTTTTGATAAAATTTTATCCATCCGCATATTTAAAATAGATGCACATACTCCATTTGGAACCTCATCCACATCTACACTAAATGTTAATCCATTAAGCGAGGAGCGTATATATATCGGATATCCTGTGCTGGTACGTGTTTCCCATTCATCAAATGAATCCGGCAGTGATTTGTTTTGATAACGATGCCATATATCTCTTATTCGCGTATTAACTGCAAAAACAATATCATTTGCCTGATATTTTTCCATCGCATACCGATAACCAGCTATACCCGCAATTGACAATACCCCAATGACCGCTAAAACCCCTAGCATTTCTACCATACTTCGACCAGTTTCTTGCATTTTCCTTTTAAACATGCGAATGCCTCCTGTAAAAATATTACTATTTTATAGTATAAAAAAAGGTACCTTTTTTTCCCCCTTCAAATCTCTGAAATCCTTTTTTTAAAAAAAAGATTAATTCTTCTTTTAGTTGAATACATTATTCAAAATTAAAAAATTTTTAAAAATGTGTAAAAAATTGTTGTATTTTAACGTACCTTTTTTTATATCAAGATGTTTTTATATAGTATTCAAACAAATAAACAATTATATATCATTTAGCAATATATATATAATCATATAAAATATACAAAAAAATCTCTCTGACAGAGAGATTTTAAAAAAGCATCAAATTTTATTTAGATATTTGTGTTTCTAATAACTGAAAAATTTTATCAATAGCAACATCCATATCTTTTTCTGTTTGACGGATTGGTTTTTCCGTCAATAAATTTTTTGTTTTTGTCATTACTTGATTTAATAGAACCTGTGTCACATCTTGTACCGCATTTTCTTCCATAGAATGAATTTTTATTTCTACATCTTTTTTCCGTAATGCCAAACGAGTACTGATTTTTTCATCGGCATCTTGTTGAATGTTCATTACTTCTTCTTCAGCAGAACGCAAAATCGCGGCTTGTTCTTTTTCTAAATTTTTTGTATGTTCAGCATATTCTGCATATAAATTTTCAGCTTGTTCTTTTAATTGAGAAGCACTATCCAATTCATCTTTAATAATTTTTGCCTGTCTCTTACCCCAAACTGACAGTTTTTTTGATATAGGAAAAATCATCAAAACAACAACCAAACAAAATGCAAATCCAACCCAAAATTCAGGATTTTGAAATTCTTTTATCATCTTCCACCATCCTCTCTTTTACTTGATCCGTGTTTTTGTTGGTTTTACGGCTAATTTGTTCGCCAATTCCTGAGCGATTTGTGCAGCAACCATATCAGATTGCTGCATAACCGTTTCTTTTAATCGCCGCATTTTCTTTTCAGTTTCTTCAATTTGCTGACGAAACTTTTGTTCATTTTCAGCATCAACATGTGCAGCATATTTTTGTATATCCCGATAAGTTTCATTGATAATTG
>JAFZGR010000191.1 GCA_017555325.1 Alphaproteobacteria bacterium
CTTGATTTTACAAAAAACATGATAATCGGTAAAATTTTTCGCTTTTCGGTAATTATTCGGTAAATATTTAAGGCAACATGTGACAATTTGTCACGTGTTGGTTACAATCTGTAACCAACTGATAACTCAAAATATGTAAATTCAAACATTTATTATTCATTTTCAGTTGTCTACAATTGGTAGTCGACTGGTTACTCATTCTTTTTTTGTTTTCTTATGCAACTGGCTACAATTTGTAGACGTTTCAGATCCTTCGGCTTTACTTATCGAGATATTCCGTCTGATCTGAATTTTAAGAATGTTTAGTTCTTTTGTATCATAAAAACATGTTTCTCTATTATTTTAATTATAACAGAATAAACATCTGATTGAGTATCAGCAGATGAATTAAGAATATCTGCAAGTTCATTGGCTTTTGTCAGTATTTTTGCCGACAGAGAGTCTAATCTTTTAAGTATAAAATCTGTACGGTAGCCTGAAATTTCTGATAATTTTTCAAAATTTTCACGTTTTACTCTGCTCATATAATATTTTGATGCACATAATTTCATCGCCATTCTATGTTTATTATAATAAGGAGCCATAATTGCTGTGCACATTAAATCATAGCAAGGAGCTAAGTTTGGAACATCATTTTTATAAAGAATAGAGAAGTTTTTAGCATGCGCATCACCATTTCCTATGAGATAGTTGAAAATAACTAAATCAATAAAAGCTATTTTGCTAGGAGCAGGTGCTTTTATTTTATCTAAAAGCTCAAAGCAAGATACCAGATTGGGACCTCCATCACTTTCATATTTGTTTTCAGGCAAGACATTTAGTATTTGGCAAAAATCTTCTTGATGTATTCTTGCCCATAATCCGTTGTTTTTTTCTCTATCATATCTTTCAACCACGTAGAAATTTTTATCTTTTATTGTTTTAATAAAACATTCTGGTGTGTTCAAGCCGCAAGCTTTAGCTAATTTCATGCAGAACAATTCATTAAATACTGTATCTTTATATCCTTCAATATTAGGTTTTATAATGTGGGTTGAAGGAGTTCCGTTTAAGGGGAGCGCTAACTTGTTATCGATAATGCACGCTATTAATTTATCTTGCGCACCAGAACCAGAAATCCGAAAATCGTCATCTCCAATATATAAAGGCCTAACTTTTAATGAGTTAAGAATATCATATGCTTCTTCATCTTCTATGTATCTATATTCTGGTTTTGAGGGATCTTGCAATCTAGCATTTTGAGGTTGTACGGAGATTGCTCCAGCACAATCAGCACCAATACCTTTTAATAGGGCAAATGTATTACGACTATCTGTTTTTAATATTCTTGCTATTTGTGTTCTAGCTACATCTTCAGGTAATAATCCATCAAAGAATGGTCTAACTACATTGTCATTAAAAATACTTTCATTGAGAGGTAAACTAGCAGAAAGAGGGGAACGATCGTTATTTGCTAAATATTTTGCATCGTATTGAAAAGACAACTCGCCATTATTGTAACTTAAGCAGCCAGCTAACTTATTTTTAAAATACACATTTAATACTTCAGTCATTACTTATTCACCCATTTATTGAAAATATATAAATTTAATCCAAGAGCTTTTACAACAAGTAATAACTTACCTGTTTGGATGTTATTTTTGCCATTTTCAAGATCACTAATGAAACGACGGCCTGTTCCAGATATACCGGCAAGTTCTTCTTGGCTAAGGCCTTGTTCTTTACGAGTATCTCGTATTAATTTTCCTATATCTTCCATTGTTGTTAAATCTTGGCTATTCATAATAAACCTCTTTTTTTTGCTACCGTTCGGTATCAATATAGCCTAAAATTATATAAATGTCAAGTTTTTGTTACCGATCAGTGTCATAATTGTTATATATGAGCAAATTTTTACTTTTCGTTCCCGAACGGTAACATTTTGCAATTTTTAAATTTTTTATTCGTCAGTTTGAGTAATTAAACTTTATATATCAATTTGATCGATCTAATTCTTTTTTTAATTCATTCCATGTTTTATTAAATAATTTATATTTAAATAAAAAATCGAGCATTTGTGAAATAAAATCCATTTGTAAAGGAATATTCTGTTTTAGGTTTTCAATAATATTTAAGCACTCTTGTTTCTTTGCTAATGCAAGTTCTGTTTTATTTTCTAAAAGTGCCAATTCATATCCTAAGCGAGTACTATTTAATAAATTTATTGCACTTGGATTGCCTACAATAAGATTTTGTTGCATAGTCCACAATGATGAAATAACACCTAATTCTTTGTTGCAGTGCATTTTATAAAAAAGTGTATAACTTAAAACACCAGAATAGTTCATAAGTTCATTTTGAATTGAATTTCTAGCGATATTATCTCCAAATGTTTTACAATATCCTTCAATATATTTTATGTTTTGCTCAAAATTTGTATTATCGAATTTATTATTAAGTTCATCAAGGAAACATTTAAGAATACCATATATTGCACTACATTTTGTTGCTAAAGAAATAATTATACGTTCTTTTTCATTGAAATAAAAAACAATAGAAGAAAACAATGCTATTAAAGAACTACCAAATATTCCCAATAAAACATTACTAACAAAAGTATTTTTTCCATCAAAATGATAAGCCATATACAAACTTAACATTGATATGAAAATAAAAATATAAATGCTATTTCTATATACTTTCATTATTTTCCTCTATTTTATGATTACTTTCCTGTTATTTCCTTTATCAGGTTTAATAAGAAGAAGTTTGTTGTTTAGTTATAAAACTTTGCAACATTTTAGCTATTATAACCTTATTATTCAATAAAAAAGATGAAAAACAAACTTAAATTTAATTAAAATATCTAGATACTAGCTCAGACCAGATTGAGCTTTATCTTTTTATAAGTATCGGGAATATAAAGATATTCAAAAATCTTAAATCCAATGGGGTCCGGTCCACCACCATTTATAAAAAGAGGATGTTTCACCACTTTTTTGTATATAGAAAACATTTGTCTAGCTGTTAGTTTTTTTATACAAAAAAGCAGAGCGTTTTGCTCTGCTGATAATTTTGATATATCTGTTTATTCGGAAATGTTATCTAATGTTTCTTGTGCTCCGTAAGTATACTCCTGTGCATCTGTCGGAGATAAAATTTCTAGTAACTTATTTAATCCGCCAACATGATGTTTTTCATCAAGGGCGATTTCAGCCAAAACAGTGTGAATTTGAGGGTTGTCTGTACTTTCTGCAATTTGTTGATAAATTTGAATAGCCTCAAATTCAGATGATATAGCAAATTTAATTGCGCGTAACATTTCAATTTCATTTAACTTGCGTTCCGGTGTGTAAACATTTTTGATATTTATAAATTCTGTCATTTAATCCCCCCTTTTTGATATGAGACTCATTACATATAAGCGTGATTACTTTATTTTCAAGCGTTCAGATCAGTAGAGGTTGATAATTATACAAAAAGAAATAATAAAATAATGCCGAGTATAATTCGATAACCGGCAAATACGGCAAATGAGGCTGTTTTTAACCAACGCATTAAAAACCAAACAGCAAATAAGCCAAAAACAGCAGAAGCAGTAACACCTATTCCGATTTGTAACCCCATACCGGAAGATAGTTCATTTTTTAAAAATGCTTTGATAAACATATATCCTGCTCCTAACCCAATTACGGGGATGGATAATAACATTGAAAATTTTGCACAGTCTGTTCTTTGGTACCCTAAAAAGCGAGAGCATGTCATTGTAATGCCGGATCGACTTGTTCCCGGAATGAGCGCTAATACTTGTGCTAAGCCAATATAGAGTGCGTGCAAATAAGTTATTTGAACTAGATTTTTTGATTTGGATGAAAATTTATCTGCAACCCACAACAATAAACCATAAAAAATGGAAGTATAAGCAATAATAGCGGGGGAGCGGAAAACTGCTTCAATAATATTTTCTAAAAAGAAGCCTGCAATTAAAGTGGGCATGGTTGCAATGATAAGAGAAATTCCTAATTTTTGTTCAGATCCCTTATGCCCAAATCCTGTTAATAACGCTATAATATCTTTTGAAAAGAAAGCACAAACTGCGATTAATGTGCCGACATGTAATGCAATATCCATTAACAAGTTTTGATTGGATATACCCAATGTATCCATTAAGACTAAGTGTCCGGAAGAACTAACCGGTAAAAACTCGGTTGCACTTTGAACGAAGGCTAATAACAAAATAATTTCAAAAGACATCACGACACCTCGTTTTATCAAAAGAATAAATGTTCATGTGTTTTCTGTCAATGAAAAAAGAATACATTAAAACGAAATTCCAGTGATTTTTGTTGAGTGGTTTAAAACTAAAGTAATTTCTTGTGAAGATCTATCATATTGATATAAACTACTATGACCGTTTTTATAGGTTGCAAAAAATAAACTTGTGCCAGTTTCATTAAATCCCAAAGCGGTTACGTCAAAGGCAATAAATTGTCTGAGCTGTCCGATTTTGAAATCCAACAAGCGAATTGTTTCGTTAGAATAAACAGCATATTCCGTTTCTTCGGCATTGAGTGCAAAATATACAGTATTTGGATAAATTTTTTCATCTTGTTTCATGATCCGTTTTGTTAATTGCATTGCGGGATTTATATAATAAAGAGCTCCTGTTTTGCTAAAAAAAGGAGGATACATAGCAGCCGAAAAAGAATCGATCAAATGGAATTTTTTACGAGCTTTTTTAAAAATAAATGTCTCACCCATTCCGTGAGGGCTAAGTAAATCAGCACGTAAGAAGGCTAATTGTGCATGAGGAGTGTTGAGTAATGTTGGATAATAACAATACCCGTTATGCGTAATAATCGGTTCTGGAGATTGTTGCTGAAAGTTTGCCATTGTCCATAAAAAGCGGGTTTGTTTTCCGTCAATTTCAACACCTGTCAATATGGTATGATCTGATGAAAATGTTGCAAAGGGGGGAATGTTTTTCATCAATACCACTCTATCGTCCCGCATTACGGTCCATAATTGGTGGTTGTCATCAATAAAAAATACCCGATAAAGGGACAAAATTGAATTTGTCATTTGCAATCCTTATAAAAGCAGTATATATTATTTTAAATAAAATGCAACTTTAAATAACGGAGTAATAAAAATGTCTTTACATAAAGAGTTTCAAAATTTGGAAAACTACATGAATTCTTGTATTATCGGGCAACCGGATCTTGTTCGTAAATTAATTTTAGCTCTGCTATGTAATGGACATTTATTGGTAGAAGGAACGCCTGGGTTGGCTAAAACAAAAACCATTAAAATTTTGTCCGGAGCTATTTCTGCGAATGAACAACGTATTCAATTTACACCGGATCTATTACCGGCAGATATTACTGGCAGTGATGTATTTAGACCAGAAACAAATCAGTTTTTATTTCAAAAAGGGCCTATTTTCAGTAATTTAATTTTAGCAGATGAAATTAATCGTGCACCGGCTAAAGTGCAATCTGCACTATTAGAAGCTATGGGAGAAAGACAAGTGACTGTTGGAGCAACAACTTATCGCTTGCCCGACTTGTTTATGGTAATGGCAACTCAAAACCCCATTGAACAAGAGGGAACATATACTTTGCCGGAGGCCCAGTTAGACCGATTTTTATTTTATGTAAAAATCAGCTATCCGGATATTGAATCTGAACGAAAAATTTTAAAATTAATTCGAAAAGAAGAACGTCAGGAACCCCTTCCAGAAATTAAAAAATTAACGGAATACACGATTTTTGATGCTCGTCAAGAAGTGGCAAACATATATATGTCACCGGAAATTGAAGAATATTTAATTCAGTTGGTCATGGCTACCCGTCATCCGGAACCATATGGTTCAGATTTAGACAAATATATCGGATTCGCCGTCAGTCCACGAGGCACAATTGCTTTAGATATTGCTTCACGAGCACATGCGTGGTTGAGTGGTCGTGATTATGTTATTCCTGAAGATGTAAAAGCAATTGTATATGATGTTTTAAGACATAGAATTTTGCCATCCTTTGAAGCACGAAGTAGTGGCATTACTGCTGAAAAAATTATAGAAATGCTTTTACAACGAGTGCCGATGGTTTAATATGACAAAACAAACATTCAATCCGATACAGGCAGATTTAAGGGACTTGCTTCAAATTAAAAGTCAAGTTGCTCAGTTGTTTCTAAAAGAAACAAACAGAAAAACATACATCGGATTGGGAAATACCCAATCACCGTTTAAAACAAAAGGATTGGATTTTCAAGAAGTACGTGTTTATCAGCCAGGAGATGATATTCGTCAAATTGATTGGAGAATTACGGCAAAATACGGCAAACCATTTACAAAATTATATACAGATGAAAAAGAACGGCAGGTCTTTTTTATTTGTGATATGCGTTCAACAATGAAATTTGCTTCGCAAGGCGCTTTTAAATCAGTATTGGTTGCACGTATAGCTGCTTTTTTGGCATATATGGCTGAAAATAAAAAAGATAAAATCGGTTTTACGGTTATAACCGATTCGTTTATTGAAACAGCCCAAGCATTTTCGGCAAAAGAAGCTTTAACCGGATTTTTAAAAACACTGGAAAAAGCATCTTGCACAGATGCAGCTTCGGTTTCTGCTGTTTCATTGCTACAAGCATTTGAACAATCTGCTCCGCTTATTAAAAGTGGGTCTTTGATATTCATTTTAAGCGATTTTTCTGATTGGAGCACTCAGACCGAATCTTTTATTCAACGGTGGTCAATAAAAAATGCATGTAGTTTTATTCATATTTATGATGCTTTGGAGCAACAGTTGCCGGAAGGTTTATTTCCAGTTTCGGATGGTGTTAATTTTGCAATGATCGATACAACAAACCATGTATTTAAAGAAAATTTTCCACAATTTTTTAAAAAAAAGGAAGCGACACTACAACGTATTACAAAAAATTATAAATGTGGTTATTTACCCATTCGAACAGGGGAAGAAGCCTTATTAAAAACGGCTAATTATTGTTTTTTTGGGGGGTATTGTGCAGTCTGAAATTGATTTGTCCGGTTTAAGGGGCATTCATTTACCTGAACAGCCGACTTTTTTTCCACCGGCAATCGGATGGTGGATTGTGTTGTTTTTTTTTATTGTTGTTTTTTTTGCTAGTTTGTTTTGGTATTATAAATATTATACATCTCCTAAACAATATGCCTTACGTTTATTACGAAAAATTATGATGCAAAAAACTTCGGATGTAGATGTATTAATTGATTTGGGAAAATTGTTAAAAAGGGTGGCTCTTATAGTTTTTCCTCGTTCGGAAGTCGCATCATTAAGCGGTTGGGAGTGGGCAGATTTTTTATTAAATACCGGTAATCATTCCTTTTCAAGAAAACAAACTGAACTGATTTCACAAGCGGCATATCTTCCTAAACAAAAAGCTATTGCAATTCATAAAGAAAAATTATATACTGCTACAAGAGATTGGATAAGTTCTGTTTTTAAAGGAAGTAGTAATGGAAATCAACGAAAAAGATATTTTAAAAACTATTCAGGAACAAAATAATAATGTAGCGGTTCCCTCTTTAACGGTTCCGGAAATTCCGGCATCAATACAGGAAAAAATCAATGATTCACACGAAAACAGAGCTGGCATTTCAATTGCAACGACTATTCGGTATGAATCGTTAACAGGACATTTAAAAACAAGAGATTTTTTAATTCGGCGAGTTATTGAAAAAAACGGCGAATACTTTTTGGAGGGATTGGCTATGGATATTCAATCTCCTCGCTTTGTTCGTGTTCAACTGATTTCTTATATTCAGGATAAAATTTCCGGTCAAATATACAGTAATCCCTATCAATTTTTACAAAATGTATTGGGAATTGATATTGATGATTCTATTTTGCCGGAAGCAATGTCTGATTTTGCCAAAGCAATTAAAGAAACAGGAAATGAGTTAACCGTTTTAATGTATTTGGTTGCTATTGATGGCGTCAGAAGCAGTGTCGAACGGGAAAGAGTATTAGCGTATGTTCATCGGCGTGTTCCGTATTTAAAATATGATGAAGCTCAAATGAATGATTATTTGATTTCGTTAGCTCCGGATGATGACAGTTTTTCGATGGCGTTTCACCGAATCTTACGAAAAGGTATTTTGGTTATTCAACCGTTAATGGAAGCAATTTTATCTATTATTGTTGCTGATGGACAAGTTCATCCCAAAGAACGGGCATTATTGGCACGATTGATTGATTTATTAAAACAAGCTGGGTATGAATTTAAGTTGCCGGAAGAATAGAAAGAATAGTAAAAGACATTAGACAGGTAAAAAATATTTTTTTCTTGACTTTGCAAAAAAAATCAGATATATTGAATGCCTATGGTTTAATTATATTTAATTTTATTGGTGGTATATTATGGCAAAACCGACAACAGTTGAAATCAAATTAGAAAGTACGGCCGGAACGGGTACTTTCTATGTGACAAAAAAGAATCCGCGGACAAAAACAGAAAAAATGAAAGTTCGCAAATATGATAAAAAAGCAAGAAAACACGTTGAATTTGTTGAAAAGAAAATCAAATAAGTTTTTGCTTTCATTTTGAAGCCGCTCTGTAAAGGGCGGTTTTTTTATGATGTTGACTGTATCTCTATCTATGTGAGCAGGTAGTGGAAGACAATTTAATCCGACAATAAGATTTACGAAGTTTTTGGGCAAACGAATAAAGTTCACAAAGGTTAATCCATGTAATTAACCTTTGGAAATTTATTGCGTTTTCGTTAATGTTGATCATGCTTATTCTGGTAGAAAATAACGTATTCTTTTTTTACAAAAAATTCTGAATTTGAGTGATAATTTTTTGATAATCGGCAGTTTGAATGCTGACTAATTTTTCACGACTTGTTTCACCACGAACAATAAAAATTTCTCTCTTTTTTACATGTAATAATTCGGCTAAAAAATCAATTAAAGCCTTATTTGCCAATCCATCAACCGCAGGGGCACGCAAGGCTACTTTTAACGCCGTATCATTCCAAATTCCTTCGATTCCGGAACGTTTTGCATTTGGAAGAACACGAATACAGAGAAACAAGGTATTGTCTTTTACATGTACGATATTTTTATTCATCTTTTCAATATACTTATCATTAAAATAAATAGCAAGTTTTTTTTAACAAAGTTGACAAACACTGTTTTTTGTGATAAAATTGATGCAACTTTCGGAGAAAAATTAATGTATTCAACAAGCCATTTTTATAACACTTTAAATGACTTAATAAAAGAAGCTCGGGTCCATGTATCCTTGTTTCTTCCGATTGTCACACATCACATACTGACCAAAAAAAGAAATTTCTTTTCTTTGGGATTGGGGGATTCTATCCGTCGTTTTTCAAAACAAAAATGTTCATTATTAGAAGTTATTCATTCGGAAGGGGAAAAAAGTTTTTCATCTGTGTTTACTAAGAAGAAAG
>JAFZGR010000192.1 GCA_017555325.1 Alphaproteobacteria bacterium
ACCGATAAATTCTTTACCGACATAAACCTCTGCCGGAGCATCAACACCCGTCCCTTTTTGAACATTAATTTCCGGATTCCAAAATAATTGTTGCAAATATGTTTGAACTTTAATCATTTCTTCAGGTGTTAAGACCATAGCAATTTCCTTTCATTTTTTGCTTTTAATTTTTTTCATTTATGATTATAATGAATTTATGAAACAGATACAAGAAAAAAACATACCCTCATACAAAATATCCATTGCCCCGATGTTGGATTGGACGGATAGACATTTTCGCTTCTTCCTGCGACAGATTTGCAAACGACCGCTTTTCTACTCCGAAATGATTGCCTCCCCTGCCCTTGTTTTGGGAAATCGGCCAAAATTGTTGGACTATTCTCCCGAAGAGCATCCCCTTGCTTTACAGGTCGGTGGTTCACATCCGCAAATGATGGCGCAATGCGCTCAATACGGATATGACTGGGGATACCAAGAAATCAATATCAATGCCGGATGTCCCTCCTCTCGTGTACAGGCTGGTGCTTTTGGGGCTGTACTGATGAAAACACCCGAAATAGTTGCCGATTGTGTTGCCGAAATGGTTGCAAAGGTCAACATTCCAATTACGGTTAAAACACGCATATCTCTTGTTGATGCAGACGGAAACGGATTTAATGCTTTATTCAAATTTGCCGATTTAGTTCAAAAAGCCGGATGTTCTCATTTAATTGTACATGCCCGACAAGCAAAATTAAATTTATCCCCCAAAGATAATCGGGGAGAACGATTACCACTTAATTATAACGTTGTATATCAATTAAAAAAAAGTTTTCCGGACATGCCGATATCCATAAATGGTAACATCCTAAATGAAGATAGCATTCAACAGCACTTACAATTTGTTGACGGCGTTATGATTGGACGCTGGGCTTACGGTAATCCATATGCATTGGCACAAATCGATTCGCTTTTCTATCAAGATCAACATCCCATATTATCCCGTTGGGAAGTTTTGGAAAACATGATCCCGTATTTAGAAAAAAATCAGGATAAATTAAGTATTATCTGCCCACATTTAATGGGGCTGTTTCACGGACAACCGAATGCAAAAATTTACAAACAAACATTAATGAACAGAAATATTGATGAGTTAAAAAATTTTCTACGACAAAACAAAGAATAATCCAATAAATCCATTGAACCACAAAAAAAACTTGCCTGTTGCAAAAAAAAGGGCTATCCTAAAAAAAGAAGCAATAAAATTGACGGAGGTATCGATGGTTCGTGCAATTAGAAAAATCAAACGAAAAACGGCAAAAGTTATTATAAAACATCGAAAATATTATCGTTCCCGTTTAACAGCGGCACAAGATAAAAAACGGCGAAAACGTATGACTGCTTTTTTATTGGGCTTAGCTGCCATTTTGCTTTTAACCCCGTGGTTATTGTGTTTACGTCATAAATTTTTGGAATCTCAACTGTCCCAAGAAGAAGTATCTGTTCATCAGACACTTCATACCATTGCCAACATTGTCCGGCGACATCACAACGGATACCCCGAATATTGCAAAAAGAAAGGACATTTATTGGTAAATTATCCGATTGTATTTACAGAAATGTTTAAATCCGATTTGATTATTTTTAATACAACAGCACGAAAAAATAATTTAACCCCTGCCGGTATTATGGCAAATATTCAACGAGAATTTTCGTCCGTATCGGAAAAAGCCATTCAAAAAGAATTTAAAAAGCTGACAAACGGACAACTCAAAACCGTTGATGGTAAAGCAATCCGAACGGAAAAAGAATTGTGCCAATATATTGATGAAAATCCAAAAGAATGGATTAATCGACATCAACCTGCCATTAAAATTATGCAAGAAGCAGTTCAATCTTTACAAGTTGAAGAATAGTCTTTTGACTTCTTCCATGATATTAAAACAAAAAACATCTCCATATCGGTTATTGGCTTTAAATAATCCAACTATTTTTCTTTAACACCCCAATAATACCATTCTGCCCCAATTTCCGCTGTTAAATTCGGTAATAAAATATATCCGTCCGATGGAGCAAGCAAACTTGTTCCGTCATCATAAACAGCTATTTTATC
>JAFZGR010000193.1 GCA_017555325.1 Alphaproteobacteria bacterium
CAAAAAGATGATCAATATTTCCTTCTGTAATGCACAATGCCTTAACATATCCTACTCCGCCTATACAGGAAATTTGTGCTAATCGATTGAGCTTTTTTAGAGTTTTTCGTTGTTTTGTCAAAGCAATCGCTGTTGCAGATCCAGTTTGTGATTCGATTGCTTTTTGCAGAAAATCTATACTGCTTACCATTTGATTAACGGTTTTAATCAAATAGGATTCCGAAATAGTGTTTAAAAAAGCAGCCAAGGTATTCATTTTTTTACCCGAACAGATTAGACACGTCCACTGTTTCCTGTATTTATTGTGCTATCAGATGATAAAATGGCGGTGTCTTTGATGAGTGTTCCATTTTGAGCTAATGTGCTTTCTCCGGACTTTTCGGTACTTAATTCGGCAATGTTAGTTTGCAGGTCGGCAACCTGTGTTTTTAATTCCGATACTTTTTTTTGAGCTTCTTTTGTCTTTTTTCGTTGTTTTTTAAACAGAAAACATGCCCCAATTGCAACCGCAGCGGCAACAATTGCACCGGTTAACCATTCCCAATTGCGTTTGAACCATCCTGCAACATTTGCATCTTCTGCTCTTCCTAATTCTGATGTGGTTTCAAATTTTTTCTGGTTGGGATCTTGTGTTTGAATCGCTTTTACGCAGACGGCAAATTCAGTTTCGGATAAAGTGACTCCTTTGTATCTGCCATTTTCAGTTTCAATCTTTACAGGAATTTGGGTGCCTTTTAATACGTAACCTGTTGCTGTTCGGTCATATACAGCTGCAGAAGGATTTCCGGTTGCATCTAATACGACAACGTTATCGCAACCTTCACGCATGTTAGCCATATTGACTAAACTTTCATAAGCGTTTCGTCCTAAATAACGGGGCTGTTTGTTTGCTGTCACTGCTGCCGGAATGAAGACACAAGTCCCTTCTGGAGCCACTATTGTAGAAGTTGTTTCCGGCTGTTGATTCCCGCTTTTCCCGTTGGTTCTTCCTGTACTAACTAAATTTCCAGCACGACCCGCGACCCTGCCAACTCTTTGAGCAGTATTGGTAGCTTGAGTGGCAACTGTTGTTGCTTCTTTAGCACCGTTAACTAAACTAGTCCAACCCATGATTTCCTCCTTGTGATTTAAAGTAAATTGCTTTTTTACATTATATCAGAAATAAAGAATAGTGTCAATAAAAAAGCAAAAAATAAAAATGATTATTAAATTAATAACATCTAAAATTAGAATAATGTTGACAAAAAGGTTCTTTTTGTGATATATTACCAGTTAGCAAGATTGTTTTTTATGGAGGTGTAATATGTCTGTTAATCAAATGAGTCAGTTGGATAAATCACTTATTGCCAGAGCAAGGGGAATGTCTCTTGCAAAGGATTTAATGGCGCGCTTGGTTAAGCCGGAAGAAATGGTTGTGGAGTTATCTAAAATCAATCCGCAAGCTACGGCTGGATTAACCGCAATTTTAGCTGATCCAACTTTAAAGAGCGAATTTGATAACAATCCTGTTTTTAGACAATATATTTTGGAATCTGCTCGTGTTGATCCTTCTTTTTTAATGGATGAAAATAAAAGAGGAACTTTTATGACTGAAATGAAAGGGGCAATTCAAACGGCAGCTCAAAAACGGGAAGAAGAAAAGAATAATCCACAGGCTGTTGAGAAGAACTATGTGTCATTTCAAAAAGAAGAAGAAGAGCTAGAAAAAGAAAAAAATACGTTTGGTCGGCTTCTGCTAAGAGGGAAAGGTCTTCTTGGTGGCTATGGAACAAGAGCGATGATATCATCGTCAATGGATGCATTAAGCTTGTTTGCCGATAATTTAGGTGTTGCTGGTGGTATAATGAAAATGTTGTATGGAACGCATATGGATATAAGTGGTATGGTTTCCGGTATTTTTTCCGGAGAAAAGGGTTCCGGATATGCGGGTGGAATTGAAGGCAGTATTGAAAAACTTCTTTCCGGAACACAAGATGGTAAAGCCCCTGAACAACCGACGGATGAATCACAAAAAGTGATAGAAAATGCTATTCGTGGTTTAAATCAACGGGGAAATGGATAGATAGTATTGCTAAATAAAAAGGATGTTTTGTTTAAAAAAAGTCAATAAAAACAAATAAAAATAAAAAAATAAA
>JAFZGR010000194.1 GCA_017555325.1 Alphaproteobacteria bacterium
CGGCATTTAAACCGGAACAATCACCTCCGCTTGTTAAAATACCGATTTTTTTTACTGAACTGTTCATAAATCCTCCGTTAATATTTAAAGTGAAAAATTTTTACCGAGATATGTTTTGCGTACATTTTCATCTGCAATAATTTCTTCGGGAACGCCCTGTTTCAAAACAACCCCGTCATGTAAAATGTAAGCCCTGTCAATAATACTGAGCGTTTCACGCACATTATGGTCCGTAATCAACACGCCCAATCCTCTGTTTTTGAGTTGTCCAACCAACTCTTTAATTTCTCCGACCGCAATCGGATCAATGCCCGCAAGAGGTTCATCCAATAAAATAAATGACGGCTTTGATGCCAAGGCTCTTGCAATTTCCAAACGCCGTCTTTCTCCGCCGGATAAAGCTCTTGACGGTGAAAAACGCAAATGTTCAATGGAAAATTCTTTTAATAATGAATCTAAATCCTGTTCCCGTTTATCTTTGTTTTTTTCAACAACTTCCAACACTGCACGAATATTATCTTCCACATTTAAACCTCTGAAAATAGAAGCTTCTTGTGGCAAATAACCAATCCCTAACCGAGCTCGTCGATAAACCGGAAATTTTGTAATATCAATACCATTTAACGTAATTTTGCCTGAATCTGGTGCAATTAAACCGGTCACACAGTAAAAAGAGGTTGTTTTACCAGCGCCATTAGGTCCCAACAAACCAACAGCCTCACCTTGTTGAACCGATAAAGAAACGTCCTTTAAAACGGTTCTTTTCTTATAATTTTTGCTTAAATTGGATACCACCAATCCACGTTCAGGAACTATCATTTAACCTCACTTTTCCTGTTTGTCAAAATTACTTGGAACAAGACTTCCCTTAACCCGCCCCGATTGTCCCGAGGTATTTTTCGATGCCGATAAAGAACTCATTCCCGTTTTTAAATTTAATGTTGCGTAATCTCCTGTTAACACACTTTCTTTCTCATGTAAAGAAACATTTTTATAAACCTGCACAATTTTTGTTTTTGGCGCATATACACCATATTCGCCAGTAATCTTTTGCAATCCATTATGAGCAACAGCTTTTCCAACAGCAACGGCTTTTTGCATTATTGTACCATCCGAATCATATAAAACGATTATTTTATCGGCCATAATCTGCTGAACACCTTCTTGCATTTTTGCCTGACCGGAAAAAACAATTATCTGTGCCGGTTGTTCATCTGCTCTGACAATATCTGTTATCGGTAATTGCTGAACAACTGATGTAATTTCTGTCGGATTCCGATAAACCGTCATTTCATCTGCCGTAATACTTTGTTTTTGCTGTGTCACAGAAACATTATCCATTGCAACCATTTTTTGAATCTGAATATTTCTATCTACCGAATCAGTATATGTCAAAATAGCTTTTTGTGCTAACAACTTACCACTTTTTTGCAAAACAGTCACGTTTTTTAAAGCCGTAATCGTTTTATCCGTCCGATTAAGAAGCAATCCGTCTTCCGATGTGATATAGACATTATTTTTATCATCTTCCCAATATTGTTTTTGTTGCTCAAACTTTAAATCTTCAATACTTTCAATCGGTTTTTCCAGCTGAAATAACAATGTTGCCGTATTGCCTTTAAAATGAAGAAAATTTCCTTTTTCCTTTACCAAAAAGCCCTCTGCCTGCAACATCCCAACTGGCCCTTTAATCCAAACAGGCAAAGAACTACCCAAGGTACCGGCTTCATATTCACATATAACACGAGAAGATAACGCCCGATAGCCCGTATTTGTCTCGGAATGAACATTTTCCTCAAAATAAAAATATTTATCCTGTTGAAAAGCCATACCATATGGTGTAACGGACGTTAACAAGACATCATCAGCCATCCGATAGGTTGCTTTGGGTAATTCCATTAAAATAATTTGACGAACTGTATCCGTTTCCCGTACCGTATCGGCAACAACAGTTATCGGATTATCCCGACTATCTTTTGAAAAAAACCGCACCTCTTCCATATCTGTCTGCCCCCCCTTTAGCGTTTCTTTTGCCGGAAGAGTGGACACAAAATCATCTTTTTGTGTTTTGAGTGCAGGCCAAGCAATCATAACACTTGTCAACAAAAACGCAAATATCGGCAAATAGCGTTTAAATAAAAAAACACGTCTGGAATGAATTTTAATTTTCAAAAGGCGCAATGTAAACATTTGATTCCTTTACCTTTTATGCAACACCAGCCATTAATAACGGATGAACATGTAATAATCCAATCGGTTTATGTTCGCCATCAACCACAAACAGACTTGTAATTTTTTTGGTATTCATAATCCGCAATGCTTCAACACATAAAATATCTGAAATAACTGTTTTAGGTTGTGCCGTCATAATATCTTTGGCTTTTTGCTCAACAATATTGTGTGTCATGTGACGACGTAAATCCCCATCTGTAATAATACCGATTAACACACCGTCTTCATCAACAACACCTAAACAACCCCAACTTTTAGCCGTCATCACAACCAATGCATCCGACATCAGTATATCGGCAGCTACTAACGGCAACTCATCTCCCGTTACCATAATATCTTTGGCACGCAACAGCACGTTGCCCAACTTACCCCCCGGATGACGATCCCGAAATTCTTCAACAGAAAATCCTTTTTGTTCAATTAGGGCAACTGCCAACGCATCCCCCAAAGCCAATGTGGTGGTGGTGGATGTGGTAGGCGCTAATCCAAGTGGACAAGCTTCTGGTGCCGTTTTTTTATCCGGAATTAATAACGTTAAATCAGCAGC
>JAFZGR010000021.1 GCA_017555325.1 Alphaproteobacteria bacterium
GGTATAGTATGTGCTCCACATTTATCTCCGATGAGTAAACTGTCACATTTTGATACATTTCGGGCATTTTCTGCAGTTGGATTGATTTGAACTAATCCCCGATAGGTGTTATTTGAAAATCCGGCCGATATACCTTTTGAGATAATAGTTGAAGATGTGTTTTTACCCAAATGAATCATTTTTGTGCCGGTATCGGCCTGTTGATAATTGTTTGTTAAGGCAACGGAATAAAATTCGCCAATGGATTCATCTCCTTTTAAAATACAAGAAGGATATTTCCAAGTAATTGCAGATCCTGTTTCAACTTGGGTCCATGATAATTTTGCTTTTGTGTGACAAATGCCTCGTTTTGTAACAAAATTATAAATGCCACCTTGTCCGTTTTTATCACCGGGATACCAATTTTGTACAGTAGAATATTTAACTTCTGCCCGATTATGAACAATAATTTCCACAATGGCAGCATGAAGTTGATTTTCATCTCGTTGTGGAGCGGTACAGCCTTCTAAATAACTGACATAAGAATCTTCATCAGCAATAATCAGTGTTCGTTCGAATTGACCGGAATTACGGGCATTAATCCGAAAATAACTGGATAATTCTACCGGACAACGAACGCCTTTGGGGATATAAACAAATGAACCATCCGAAAAAACGGCACTGTTTAAAGCGGCAAAATAATTATCCGTATAAGGGACAACTGTTCCTAAATATTGTTTAATCAGGTTTGGATAATCCCGTACGGCTTCTGATATGGAACAAAACAGAATGCCTTTTTCTTTCAGGTGTGCTTTATATGTTGTTGCAATGGATACACTGTCGAAAATGGCATCAACGGCAATGCCTGCCAAAGCCTTTTGTTCGTTAAGCGGAATACCAAGTTTTTCATATGTTTTTAAAATTTCCGGATCAACTTCATCTAAACTTTTGGGGTTTTCTTTTTGTTTGGGGGCAGCATAGTAATATATATCTTGATAATTAACAGGAGTATATTTTAATTAACACCAATGAGGTTCTTTTAAGGTTAACCAATGCTGATAGGCTTTTAAACGATATTCTAATAACCATTCCGGTTCGTTTTTTTTTGCGGAAATAAAACGAATAATGTCTTCAGATAATCCTTTGGGAGTTGTATCTGCATCAACATTTGTTTCAAATCCGTATTTATACGGTTCTGTCATAATGTTTTTTAAATCTGTGTTCTTCGTGTTCATATTCCCTCTTTCATTTTTTATGAGAATGTCCTTTTTTTCAAAAAAAGTCAAGAAAAAGCATTTTTTTACTTGTAATCAGTTTAAAAAATAAGTAATCTCTAACCAGAACAAGATGAAAAATGAGGTTTTACATGCAGGAAAGTATTCAGTGGTATTCAATGATTAGTACGTTATTTTTCATAACAACGGTATTTTTTATGTTGTTTTCTGTTCTTCTTATCCGCCGAATCGGACGATTGCGTTATAAAGCGCAGTTATTTAGAGAACAAATTGCAGAAAAGAATAAACTGCTTGCTAAACAAAAAGAAAATCCCTTGAAATGGTTAAAGCCGTACGAATCGGAATCATCTAAAAGTATTATTATTTCAGTAGATAAAAAACATCGTATAAAATATGTAAATGATTATGCTGAAGAATTGTTCGGTTATTCAAAAGAAGAATTGTTGAATAAAGATGTATTTAAAACAATATGTCAGGAAACTGAAGAAGATGATAGTGCTCAAAAAAATATTATTGATCGTATTTTCGAACATCCCAAAATGTATATGGAACACGAATGCAAACATTTGAAAAAAAACAATGACCCTGTTTGGATTTGGTGGACCAATCGTGTTGTTTATGACGAGTTTGGTAAACCTATTGAGGTTCGGTCAGTTGGATTTGATATAACAAAACGCAAGCAGTTGGAATATCAATTGAGATCATTGTCTGCATATGATTCTTTAACGGGTGTTTATAATCGGCAGGCATTTTTGGATTTTGGCGTTAAAGAATTAAAACGGGCAGAACGATATAACCGGCAGTTAAGTTTATTGATTATGCGTTTGGATTTCTTTCACGGTATTGAATCGGATAAAGAATTTACAGATGAAATTTTAAAGGATATTATTGAGGTTTGCCAAAAATCAATACGAGAATCAGATGTTATTGGTCGTTTAAATGATATCGAATTCGGTATTATTTTGCCTGAAACACCGGTGGAGAATGCTTCGTTTTTAGCTGAACAGTTAAAAAAGAAAATTCAAACACGCAATATGGGACAACAATGTGATTTCTTTGTAAATGCCTCTTTTGGATATGCTGAGAAAAGTAATAAAGATAGTACGATAGATTGCCTTATTTCAAAGGCATTTTCATCGTTGGATAAATCAGGAAAATCAAAAACAACAGCCCGTAAACATAAAGGAGCTTAGATAAATGGAAGAAATTATTTTACAAAATGATAACATTAAAATCGGTGTTATGCCGGAATTAGGGGCATCTCTTTCGTTTTTTAGATATACGCAAAATAATGAAGAACGGGATATTTTACGTCCGTATGAAGATACACCCAAAGGACCGGATTCCAATAATGCTTCAATGTTTCCGATGGTTCCGTTTTGCGGACGTATTCGGGGTGGAGATTTCGTGTATTTCGGTATTACCCGTAAAATGCAGAAAAATCAAAATGGTATTGCCGATCCCATTCACGGAGATGGTTGGAAATCGGTTTGGAAAGTAGAAAATGCTTCTGCGACAAAGTTAACTTTATCATTGGCACATAATAAAGAAGAAGGTGGGTTTCCTTTTTCGTATAATGCAGAAATTGTTTATGAATTAATGGATAATGCTTTGAATGTGACAATGTCTGTTTTTAACCCAGGAGCATTGCCAATGCCTTGTGGTTTGGGTATTCATCCGTTTTTTGTAAAAACAAGAGAAGTAGAGTTGGATTTTGTTGCTGATACGGTATGGAGTAATGAAGCTGATCCGATTTTTGATAAACCGTATGATACACCGATGACATGGCGTTTTGATGGTGGAAGACCTTTAAAAAATGCTGTTTTTGATACATGTTTTGGAGGTTTTAACGGAAAAGCATCTATTTTATATCCGGATTTAGGTGTATCTGTCAGTATTACAACTGATGAACAATTTAAACACATAGTGTTGTATTCTCCACGCGGAAAAGATTTTTTCTGTTTAGAACCAACATCAAATGCAAGTAATGCGTTTAATTTGGCGGCGAATGGGGTTATCGGAACAGGAATGAAAAGTATCGGCCCATCACAAAGAATGACAGGAAAAATGACTATTGCAATTAACGGATAAACCCCCATATTTGATAAATAGAATGATATATTAAATATGTATTCACCGTCTAATAGGCGGTGAATATTCAATAGAAAAGGAGTAATTATTATGGAAAGACCGTTTACAAAAATTGTAGCTACCCTAGGCCCATCCTCATCAGGTAAAGAAAATATAAAAGCATTAGCAAATGCAGGAGTTAATGTGTTTCGGTTAAATTTTAGTCATGGAACACATGAAACACATCAAGAAAATTGTAGAATCATTCGGGAAATAGAACAAGAAAATCATACGCATTATGCCATTTTAGCTGACATGCAGGGTCCGAAATTGCGAGTCGGAACATTTAAAAATGAAAAAATCGTTTTACAAAACGGACAGAAATTTCGGTTAGATATGGATATTACCCCTGGGGATGAAACGCGCGTTTCTTTAATGCATCCGGAAATTTTTTCTATTTTAAAAGAAGGAATGATCCTGTTGTTAAATGATGGACAGATCCAGTTGTGTGTGAATGATTTTGGAAAAGATTACATGAATACAACTGTTTTGGTGGGTGGTTTGCTTTCCGACAGAAAAGGTGTGAATGTGCCGGATGTTGTTTTGCCGATTAATGCATTAACGGAAAAAGATATATTAGATTTAAATTTTGCATTGGATATGGGTGTTGATTGGATTTGCCTATCTTTTGTTCAACAACCGCAAGATGTTCGTATGGCTCGTAAATTAATCGGTGAGAGAGCTGGGATTATTGGTAAAATTGAAAAACCGGCTGCTCTTAATCATTTAGATGAAATTATTGATTTGTGTGATGGGATTATGGTTGCTCGGGGTGATTTGGGGGTGGAATGTCCGATTGAAGCTGTTCCAGGATTACAACGGGATATTGTTGAAAAGTGTCGGCAGAAAGGAAAACCGGTTATTGTTGCCACACAAATGTTGGAAAGTATGATAAATGTGCCTGTTCCGACAAGAGCCGAAGTTTCCGATGTTGCAACAGCTGTTTTTGAAGGCGTTGATGCAGTGATGTTATCAGCTGAAACGGCGGCGGGTAAATTTCCCATTCAAGCTGTTCAGATGATGCGAAGAATAATTATGACAGCACAAAAAGATGATGCTTACAAACATGCTATGGAGACATTTTCTATGCCACCGGATAACAGTATTGCAAGTGCTATTACATCGGCGATGAAACAAATGGTTAAAGTGTTAGCCCAACCATCTTGTATTGTCACATACACTGTTTCCGGAAAAACAACGTTTAGGGCGGCAAGAGAACGTGTTTTAGTGCCAATTTTAGCTTTAACATCCGACAAACATATTGCAAATAAATTATCACTTGTGTGGGGTGTTTATCCGATTGTGACCGACCACGTAAAAGATATGACACAGGTTACACCTATTGCTATTCAGCAGGCAAAAGAAATTGGTTTAGCAAAACAGGGAGATGAATTAATTATAACAGCGGGTATTCCGTTTGCTCGTCAAGGCAGTACAAATATTTTACATATTGCAAAAGTTGATTAAATAATATATTTGTTATATTAAACACCGACAAAATTAAATTTTGTCGGTGTTTATGATGTAAGATTAAAGTGTTATGTTAATTTGGAGACATATTTAAATTAACTTCTTTGTCAAGATAGTACATGTCGCCGGAAATGGGATCAACCAGTAAGTAACCAATAATTCCGCCGAAAACTAAATTGCCAATTAAATACCAACCGCTAACATGCCAATCTATAATTGTTTGTTGAGTTTTAAACCCGTTTTTAGAAGCAATTACAGTATATTTTGCAGGATTGAAATAACCACTTTTTTCAGCAGCATTTAGAGTTAAAACTGTTGGCGTTTGTCCTTCAAAAACAATTTTACCGCTTTTATTGATAATTCGAATATCAACTTTATCAATATTAGATTTAATTGGTACATTTTGAGTACTCTCACGCACAATTGTTGCGCAGGAAGAAGTTAATCCAACAATTAAAGCAAAAATAAGTGTTAAAAATACTTTTTTCATGATAAATATCCTGTTAATTCGTTAAATAAAACCATTATTCATAATGAAAGATGACGAATGATAGAAAACTTTATTAAAACAAATGGTCTGTTTAGAATCTTATCTTTATACCAATTATCTTCTGATAGATAGAAGTTAATATAAAAAACAAGTTGTTTATATGCCGCTTGCAAAAAAAGGTTTCTATATCCTAAATATAATTCTTATAAATTAAGAATTATACCTGAAGTTAAGTTAACAAAAATTTATATTTAAATTAAGTTTTTTTATTTTCATGATTTGAATAAAGGTAGAGTATGTTGCTTTATTTTTTATTTATAAAATGCAAGATAAAACAAAAAAAGTCTTGCAATTTAAGAAAAGAGGGTATATAAAAGAAAACATTGGGCGTGTAGCTCAGTTGGTAGAGCAGCTGACTCTTAATCAGCGGGCCCAGAGTTCGAGTCTCTGCACGCCCACCAATAAAGTAAAGGACTTATATAAGATGTAAGTCCTTTTATTTTTACCTTAATACTACAAAAATACTACAAATTAATATTTTAAAATTTCTAATCAATAAAAATTCTTTTTTATTAGAATTTGGCTATTTTTGTATAACCTTATCATTTTAAAAATTTTTTTATGATTTATAATTTTTTTTTAATATCCTATAGAAAGGTGTAAAATAAGGCTTGCAATTTTAGAAAAAATGATATAAAAGAAACAAGAATAACCGGAATGTAGCGCAGCCTGGTAGCGCACACGTCTGGGGGGCGTGTGGCCGCGGGTTCAAATCCCGCCATTCCGACCATTAAAAAACGATAACCCATTGTAATATATGGGTTATTTTTTTGCCTTTTCCCAGGTAAAAATGAAAAAAGAGGCAAAAATTCATAATGGTGAGACGAAATACCCCCAAACAATATCAAACAAGATTGCATCTTAGAGACCACACATACTACATAAGAGTTGCAGTCCCCAA
>JAFZGR010000195.1 GCA_017555325.1 Alphaproteobacteria bacterium
CTATACAATGATCAGCAGAACATTGTGCTTTTTATACATATACAATTGATAATCCTGTATTTAGCACATTAAATATATCCCTCGAAACATAAAAAATTATTTTACAAGCATTAAATTAACTATTGAAACTGCTGTATGCGTTCCGCGGGTGTTAATGGACGATTTGTTTCATTTTGGGTTTTTGCTGGTAAAGCTGTATCTTTTTTACTTTCCTTTGTAGTCAATTTTTTTTGTTTTTTGTCTATTGCTTGAGGTACTTTTTCTTTTGGAACAGATACCTGAAAATTTGGTTCTTGAATATCGGCAATATCGGAACCAACATCTACCGATAATCCGACATTTACTTTAACAGCATTTAATTCTGCTTGATTCATTTCATCAATTAAACCGGGAACTTCCTGAAATCTTTTTCCCCATCCATCAATATAAGACCGGAAACGGTTCATATAATCTACTTCATCTTGCTTCATTTTTTTCAGAACATTTGAAAATAAATTTTTTAACCTATAACAATCAGAATGCGAGGAAAACACAAAAAATAATTCAGGTGAAGCCAAAACTTTTGGAGCAATCGAAATTTGATCGGAAATTTTAAATCGTAATATTTCTGCTTCTGCCGCATAAGTACTCGTTATTAAGTAATCAACATCTCCTGTTAATAATTTTTTAAATGCATTTTTGGATCCACTTATTTGTTCTATCTGGGCATCTTTTGGCAATTGATTGAAAATAACGGAATAGATATTTTCTTCCTGACGCACAACCCCTTTTAAGCCAGATAAGTCATCCCAAGAATCAACAGGCCGTTCTTTTCCTTTTAAAAACAAAACACGAATCGGATTGGAAATATATCCCGGAAATAAAACATTAACACCTGCGCCTAAAGACCGTTTATCAAAATAAGAACCGGCAACAACATCAATTTTCCCCAAACGCAAATCCCTAATTGCATCCCGATAAGACGTATATGCAGTATTCTCAACTTTAAAATTCAATTGTTTAGCTAAATCCTCAAATAAATCATACGCAAAACCGGCACTTTGATATTGAAAAAGTTTTTTCCCTGGTTTAGGGGGCGTCACATTAACCCATCCAAACGGAGCATTTGTAATAAAACTGGCAACCCGTAAAGGATTAATATAACCACATATAATGTTTGTTTGAATCTTTTTGTTCTTTTTATTCCCTCTGTTTTCTTCTTCTAAAATTTGTTGTTGATTTTTAGCCATTGATGTTTGTTTTTTTTCAGCTGCCTGTGTATCCCATATAAGTAAATTATAAATTGTAAAAAAACAAAAGAAATAAAAAAGAAATTTACGCATATATCACTCCTGTTGAATAATTCTTTCTTTTGGAAAATGAATAATCAACTTCGTCCCTTTTTTTTCTTCACTTTCCAAACGAACTGTTCCTTGATGTAGTATAACCATTTTTTTTACTAATACAAGTCCTAATCCTGATCCTTGATGAGAACGAGTCAAAACATTTTCAATTTGCGTAAATGGTTGAAACAATGTTGCCAACTTATCCGATGGAATTCCAATACCATCATCTTGAAAAACAAGTGTTATTCCAGTTTCATTATTTTCAACAAAAATATCAATCTGTCCATTGGTTTCGGTAAATTTAATCGCATTGGATAAAACATTCAAAAAAATCTGTCGCAATACACGCTCATCAGAAAGCAACACAACATCTCCGTCAAAATGTAAAGCAATATGTCTTTGTGAGGCATTAGGATATTGAGCAATTAAATCCAAAACATCTTGAAGAACGGATCTTAAACGGACAGGAACTTCATTTAAAGTCATTTTTCCAGAATCGACACGAGACAAATCCAAAATATCATTAATTAAACCTAATAAATGATACGCACTTTTTTGAATAAAAGAAATATATTCTTTATATTGAGGTTGATTAATCGGACCGAAAGTCTCTGTTGTCATTACCTGTGCAAACCCCAAAATTGCATTTAACGGAGTTCGTAATTCATGACTGATATTCGCTAAAAAATTCATTTTTGATTTATTTGCAACTTCCGCCTGATTACGCGCCAAAATTAAATCGGCAACCAATTTGTTCGTTTCTGCCATTTGCTTTTGCATAATAATTTTATTTTTTTCCAAAACACGAATTTGATTTTCCAATTTGTGTTGGAGCAATTTAAGTGATTGCTGATGTTTTTGCTTAATTCGTAATTCTTCAATATATAAACAAATTTCCCGGATTAATTGTCGTAATTGGACAATAACAGTATGAGAAAAAAAGTGTACATCATAACTGTATAAACTTATAACCCCCTCTACTTTTTGATTAATAATAATCGGAAATGCACATGTTGAAACAGGAATACTTAATTCATCCGGATGTTTTAAATAAGCCCTATAGAAATCATTTTGTGAAATATCAGAACAACAAGCAACTTTTTGAGTTGTCAAAGCTTTATATGCCGTTGATTCTCTTGCTTGTACATCTAAAGTTAATTCAGATTGAAACAAGTAGGGAAACTGTTCATTGTTTCCGACAGCATAAGAACAAACTAATGTTTTCTTTTTATGTTTAAAAAATAAAGCTGTTTTTAAACGGTATTGTTGTAAAATTTCTTGTATTAAACCATAAAATATTTGATATTTTTCTTGATTTTCATCTAAATCTCTTAACAACTCAAAAACCCGCATAGAAGTTCGCTCATATTGAGCCAATTCCAAACGACTAATTAATGACGTAATATCTTGAAAAACCCAGCAAATACCGGCTAATTTATTTTGCGGATGAACCCAAGAACACATAATACGAAAAACATGGTGATTACGTGTTAACGGAAAAATAGATTTTTGCATTGTAAAACAACAACAATCCTGTTGATATAAATTTTTTTCCATTTCTATTAATTCTGTTATTAACAACGCATTATTTGAAAAAACATCTTGCCAATTTTTTCCGTATAATACAGAAACCTGTTGTTTGAGATATGTCCCCATTTGCTGATTGGCAAACTGAATAATGCCGTTTATTGTAAAAACAACACCGATGTTTAATTGATTAAATGCCCGACAACACGGAAGTTTATGCCAATGTTTAAAAAAATAGTCTCTATTTTGAATTAATGATTGTTTCGTATTCATGATATTATCCTTTACAAATAAAAATGGGATATATTTTGATACATGAACAATACTACTTTCGTTTAGTTTTAAAGAGTTTTATTATTTTTTTTTAAATAACTGAAAGTTATACTTGCAAAAAATAAAAAATTAACATAAGGTTAATAAGAAGATAATTTTTTAAATAAATGAGGGGTCATTATGCGTGTTTTATTAATTGAAGATGACAAAACTGTCAGTCAAAACATTGCGTTAATTTTAAAAAAAGAAAATATGGTTGTTGATACCTCTTATTTAGGGGAAGATGGAATTGAAGTTGCCAAATTATACGAATACGATATTATCATTTTAGATATACTATTACCGGATATGGAAGGTTATGATGTATTAAAAAGATTGCGTGCTGCACACATCAATACACCGGTTTTAATTCTTTCGGGCTTAAATACCCCTGATAAAAAAGTTAAAGGATTTGGTTATGGTGCTGATGATTACTTAACAAAACCTTTTGACAGAACAGAATTAATTGCCCGCGTTAATGCAATTGTTCGTCGCACTAAAGGACATGCCGATTCAATCATTCGAACAGGTGGAATGGAAATTAATTTGAATTCCAAAATTGTCACTATTGATGGAAAAGTGTTAAATTTAACCAGTAAAGAATATTCTTTATTTGAACTGTTGGCTTTAAGAAAAGGTACAACAATTAACAAAGAACAATTTTTAAATCATTTATATGGTGGATTAGATGAACCGGAAATGAAGATTATTGATGTTTTCCTCTGTAAAATTCGCCGAAAATTGGAAAAATTAACATCAAACGAAGAATATATTCAAACCGTGTGGGGACGAGGCTACATATTAAAAGATTTGCCTATTCGGGAAAAAGATACATTGTAAACCGCAGAAACCTTCATGAGTAAACGCAAATAGTATTGTTATTTCAAACATTGTTTGTCAGCTTAAAAGATTTGAAAAATCGTGTTGTTTGATAGAGTTATCTATAACTCTTACAGACACACTCAAGTTATATTATAAAACACCTGTTGGATATCCGGCAGGTGTTTTATTTAGATAATAGGATGTTAGTTTCAAATATTGAAGGTTTCTATCAACTAAAACTAATTATTTACTGACAATAACCATTGCTTCCCGTAACACACGATCACCGGAAATCGTATACCCACTTTGCAATTCTTGAACAATTGTACCAGTTTCTTTGATGTCATCCTCTATTTCTTGAATTACTTTGTGCAAATTAGGGTCAAAAACCAAACCAATCGTTTCCATTTTCTGAATTTGATGTTTGGCAAAAACAGTATGCAATTGTTTTTGTGTCATCTCAACCCCTTTTAATAGATTAATTAAAAACACATCACATTCTGTGCCTGCTTCTTTTGATTTTTCAATTTCTTTTTGTGCACAATCAATTGCACCAGCCAAATAATCAGCAACGGGCAACAAATCCTTAGCAAATGAAATATTTGCATAACGATTGGCTTTTTCAATATCAATTTGTGTCCGTTTCCGCAAATTTTCCATTTCTGCCTGAGAACGCAAAGCAATATCTTTCCATTTTTCTGCTTCTTGAATAAGTTCTGAATTTGTTTCATCCAGAACAGCATCCTCTGCTGTGGAAGGAGCATCTTCCGTAAGATCTTCTGCTTCCGTTTCCGTCGCTTGTTGTAATTTATCTTTTAACTCAGCTGATTGATGTTCTGTTTCTTTTTTATTACGTTTTGAATTCATGTTTATCCCTTTTTATAAAAATTAATTTGAGAATATGTTAATATGTAGAAGTATTTTAAATAAAAATCAAGAGGTATCTGTCACTTTTTAAAAAAGTATTTGTTTTTCGGTCAAAAAAAATCCATAAAAAACTTGCGAAACACAAAAAAAAAGAATAAAGTATTGCCGATTGTTAAATATAAAGGAGTATAAAATGACCAGACCATCCGGCAGACAAGCTGATGAACTTAGAAACATAGAATTAACTATTCATGTTAACAAACATGCAGAAGGTTCTTGCTTAATAAAATGTGGAGATACACATGTTATGTGTACGGCAACTATTGAAGAAAAGGTCCCAATGTGGCTCAGAAACAGCGGACAAGGTTGGGTAACTGCCGAATACGGAATGTTACCACGTGCAACTGGAATCAGAACAGATCGTGAAGCTAAAAAAGGCCAATCAGGTCGTACACAAGAAATTCAGCGCCTAATTGGACGAGCATTAAGAGCTGGCATTAATTTACGTACCATTGATGGTTTTAACATTAAAATTGATTGCGATGTTATCCAAGCAGATGGTGGTACCCGTACAGCATCTATTACAGGTGGTTTTGTTGCATTATATTTAGCCTGTCAAAAATTATTAGCACAAGGAAAAATCAAAACAATGCCAATTACCCGAATGATTGCAGCTATCTCCTGCGGTGTTGTACAAGGTATTCCTGTTTTAGATTTGGATTATATAGAAGATTCAAATGCCGGAACAGATTCTAATTTTGTGATGACTGATAAAGGAACACTGATTGAAATTCAGGGAACAGCAGAACATGGTGAATTTACCCCAACAGAATTTCAAAAATTAATGGAATTAGCGCAAAAAGGCATCACAGAATTAATTGAAAAACAAAAAAACATCTTAAACATTCAATAATGGAGAGTAGTTCCATGTCACAAACAATTATTTTGGCAACGCATAATCAAAATAAACTTCGAGAAGTCCGACAAATTTTATCCTCTTTAAATATAAAGGTTTTAGGGGCAGATGATTGTCATTTACCGGATATAGAAGAAACTGGAACAACATTTGAAGAAAATGCAAAATTAAAAGCCATTGCCGGATTTAAAGCCACCGGAAAACCCGTTATTGCGGATGATTCCGGTTTATGTATTTCGGCAATGAATGATATGCCCGGACTTTATTCGGCTCGTTATGCAACAAAACATGGTGGATATCCTGCTGTTTTTGACATCATTAACAACGAAATCGGAAGTAATCCTGATCGTTCAGCACATTATACTTGCGTTATGGCAATTGCATATAGCGAAACAGAAGTTTATACATTTACAGGTTATTTACACGGAAAAATTGCAAAAACAGCTTCTGGGACAGGTGGTTTTGGATACGATCCTATTTTTATTCCGGAAGGATACGATACGACATTGGGGCATATTTCCGCTGATGAAAAAAATAAGATTTCTCATCGGGGAAAAGCTCTGGAACAGTTATATACCTTTTTAAAACAAAAACAGTAAACCTTGTAAATTATTTATTGCACAAAAGCATTCTGTGGATACAGAATGCTTTTAAGCTACTTGATTATCATCCCAAATAAAAGACTAAAAAAATTGTTTTGTCTAAAGAGTGAGGGGTGATAAGGTGTTGAAGCAAATAAAATACATCACATATTTGATATTTTTACAGAAAGGAAAAAGTATAAAATGAAACTTTTATTAAGTAATTTAATCCGCTATTTACGGAAAAAAAAGATTTAACACAAGAAGAACTTGCTGAATTAATGGATGTTTCAACGCTTTCAATTAGCAATATTGAACGAGGAAAACATTTTCTTTCTGCTAAAAATTTAAATAAGTTGATAACCATATTTGAATTGGAAATTCAATTA
>JAFZGR010000196.1 GCA_017555325.1 Alphaproteobacteria bacterium
GTATCATCAAAATAGGTTGCTAAAAAGTTTTCGTTTTCAGTATATTGTTTTTGTTTAGGGGCTTTTAATGCTTCTGATAACCAATTAAGCGAAAATTCTTTTTCTTTTTCAATAACCTGATATGCTTTTGAAAAATCAATTTCTTTTAATAATGCGGATTTGTTAGCAGTGTAAGCTGTCGGTTGGCTGATTATCCGATGAGATAAGCCGAACTTTTGAAACAGTTCAAAGCGAGTTGCTCCTCGTTGAGAGTTAATAATGCCGATAAATTTTCTTTTAAAAATAGTGGCAAAGCAACATCCGTGAAAACTATCTGTCACAACAAATTCAGCATTTGCCAAATATTTAAGAAAATCATTAACCGGACGGGTTAAATCATTACTTAAATCAATAGCTTCCATGTTTAAGTCTGCACAAACTTCTTTTAACAGCTGTTCTTTTTTTTGATTTTTGTCCAGTATGTAATAAGCAATATACTTCTGTTTTGGTAATTGAGCGGTAGAGTCATCAATCAGTAATTGCCAATCTTCCGGCGTGTTTAAAAAGACAGGTTCTAACGTTTGTGTTGCTTCTACTCCAAAAGTGTTTTTGCAAATATCTATACCGGTTCGTTCCCGAACGGAAATATTATCAAAGCGTTTTATATGATGGCGTGTTAATTCTGTAATGATATTGTTCCCCTCAAATTTATCAACACCGAAACTGGCGGCATATGAAATCAGTTTTTTGGAGTTATTTGCAAAAGAACCAAAATAAATGCCCCGATGTCTATGGTGTTTCAGCGTGTGCCATAGCCATAAATGTTCCCCGCCATGACGCCATACTTGGTCGCTACCAATAATGAACGTATTTGCCTTGTTATTTAAATTTTTTAAATCAAAGTAATTGTGGCATTCATCCGTCCAATCAAAGTATTTTTTAAAAGCATTCGCAATTAAAGGTTGCCCATTATGCAAAAAATTATTTTCTTTGCGAATATTTTGAATGGCATCACAGACAAAATCAATTGTTTTTACATAATATCCTAATCTTTTAACGGCATTATGAACAGACCAAGCGGTTAATATACCCCCGTAATTAGTGTAACGGGCAAAATTTAAAACGGCAACATCACAAGCATTTTCCCGAATAAACCGAACAGAGTCAGCAATACTGTATTTTTTTCTTAATTCAAAAAACAGTTTTCTTTTAGGATGGAGAGGAGATGGTTTTTTGAGTGGATAATTAGGACTATTTAATGCATATTCAATCGGAACAGTATGTGTTTTTTTCGGTTGAACCAATTCAAAATATTTTCTGCCTTTTTCTGTGTTTGTTAAAATTAATGATGTACCCATCTTGTCATTGAGTTGTGGGTTGAATTTTTCAATCCCCCAAAAATCGGCCAGTGTAATATCCGCTTGACGGGGTAATGTTGCAAATGGACAACTGCCACATGATTTGCGTAATGAAATGTTTGGTAAAAATGCTTTGAAATATGGGTCATCTTCTGGTAATAAATGAACTTCATTTTTATTTTTAAATAAAATATTCATGGTTGTTGCCCATTGAAAAATGGATTTGTCCCGAAAACTGACCGTTTCAATTTCAGTATTATATTCTTTAAGATACTGTTGCCAAACAGCCGGAGAAGGAGTCCCGTGACAAACAATTTCAATGGTCAATAACATATCCGACGGTTTTTCTAAAAATTTATACAATCCGGCAACCTGGCAAGGTGTTCCTGAAAATAAAACAGGTTGTTGTTTTTTCAAACGTTGTTTTATTTCTTGGTATACGTTTTCAGTATCGCTTTGAACGTATTTTGAGCCTCGTAATTTTTCCAAATCTTCTTTGGAATCAATAATAATATGATGGACTGACCAATCCGGTTTAAAAGCTGCCCCACAAACACAACCCCCGTTATCTAAAATATGTTCTGCAAATAAAGAAAACAAACCTCTGGATGAGCTTTTAAGACGTAATTCATCCGGAGCCATTGCAGCATAACATTCCGGATTTTTTGTGTTGGTATATGTTGGTTGAAAAACAGGACAAGATTTGACACATAAACCGCAGTTAATACATTTTTTGTTATCAATAACAGGATACAAAAATCCGTCTGTATCCGATTTCATTGAAATGGCTTTTGTTGGGCATTTGTTAAAGCATACGCCACAGCCACAGCATTTATCGGCTGAAATTTTTGTTAATACGGTGTTTATCATTATATATCCTTTTATTTTAATTCTAAATACTTTTCCCAAAATGCAAAGGTTGAAAATTCTTTATGTGCATCTTGATAATCGGTTTTTAATTTGTCATAGTTAATGTTAATTTGCTGTAAAAGTTGTTCAAATTCTTTTTTA
>JAFZGR010000197.1 GCA_017555325.1 Alphaproteobacteria bacterium
CTCATAGTAATGTTGCTTTATTAGAGAGTATAAAAAAAGGGACCTTTTTTTCCCGCTTCAAATCACAAAAATCCGATTTTTGAGAAAATGAAAGATTATTCTTTTACTTGAATTATTTAATTAAAATTAAAAAAAATACAAAAATGTGAAAAAAAGTGTTGCAATAATACGTCCCTTTTTTTGAGGATATTGAATAAAGGAATCATTTGTGCCAATTAAGATTCTGTTCGTTCATGCCGTTTCTTCACGCAAACAAGTCCAGATAACGCTGGATATAACTCTTTTATCGTTTCCTAAATCTCTTTTTATCCCTACTTTATTCAAAAAAACAACCCCGTATCACTTTACGAGGTTGCATTAATATTTGATATCAGCTGTTAACGATACAAAATCGAATCAAATGTCTGACAATGCGGACAAGTCACTTGCCATTCGTACGTTTTTTGACCGCATTTACCACATAGCCAACCACTATTATCTTCACTTTCCGTTACTTTTTGTTCCCATTCTCGAGCTTCTTCCGGATGATGCCACCCTTCCCGAATTACCGTAGCCATTAATTCAGCAACTTCCTTCGTTAACGGATAACTTGCCATATAAACCTGCAATGTTTCCTTCGCTTCTTGCCACAATTCTAATCGAATCGCCGTATCAGCCAATGCCAATAAAGCCTGCTTGCTTGTCGGATTGCTTGAAATCAGCTTTTTAACAGCTTTCATTTGCTTAAGGGCAGTTTCGTTTTTAAATAAGTCCATATAAGCTGTATATACTTCTTTTGCAGGTGTTACTCGCCAACTATCCAATAAAATATCCGCCGCTTTTTTCGGATTGACTTGTGCCGCCAATATAGCAAATTGCGGATTGGTTTTATCTAAGGCATAAGCTTCGGCATAATGACCGGTTTTAAATAACAATCCCGCTTTCCCTTTTGTATAAGCATCTTTTGCTATTAACTGGTGTTTTTTTAATACCTCTAATGTTTTCAAGGCTTCTTCCCAATCATTTTGAAGAATTTGCAAATCAAATTGTGCCTGTATAACCCAATGGACATACGGATAATTTTCAACAGCTTTTTGCAAAATTTTCTCCTGTTCTTTCACATCACCTTTCTTTTGGGCTTCCAAATATAACCCTCGCAATCCGGCTAATTCCGTTTCGGGATTTTTACTCATTTCTTCAAAAATATCTGTATGTGGAGCAATTAATCCTTCAACAAGCAAGTGTTTTTTATCCTGTTTTGAAAAAAGTGATTTTTTTTGTTTCATTAATGATTGGATATTGTCCGTATCATTTGCCAAAACGGCGTGCAATACCCGTGCCAAATAAGCTTCCCTTTTGGCATAATGGTTCACAGTCATTTTTGAACGAACGCCACTTAACCACATAAATGGCTTTTTAACCAAATGAATGCCATAAAATAACAAAATAACTAATGCCCCCAACAAAACGGTTGAAATGGTAATTTCATATCCAAAACCTGATAATGTAATCATCCAATTATCATGTACAATTAAAAAACCGATTAAAATTAAGGAGGCTATAAATATAATTAACTTTAACATGGGTTATTTTCCTTCTTTTTCAAAAGACAAAATCAATTTATTTAAACTTTCTTCTGCCCGCAGATAAATTTCAGCTTCCCGAAAGAAATCAGGCAATGCCCGTTGCATATGCATCGGCAACTGCTTCGCCAATTTGTCTGCTTGAATAATATTATTTTGATAAATTTCATTTTGCACTTTATACAACAAATCTTTCGGACGGGAAGTTGTCGGATTTAATTTACGAATTTCAACTAAATAAACCAAAACCGTTTTTAAATATGACAACCATAACGGACTTTTAGCCTGATACATTGCAACCAAGGCTTGTCTTTTGTTTTTTAAAAATGCATTCTTAACAGCCACATTGGCCGGAATCAAACGCATGCAATACGGTGATAAATTATTCAAAACTTCCTTCATTTGTGGGGTCTTATCAGCAATTCGCATTAATTCCTGATAATCAGCATAGCAGGAGGATC
>JAFZGR010000198.1 GCA_017555325.1 Alphaproteobacteria bacterium
CAATAAGCCAAACCTGCACTGATAATAGGTCCGTAAACCCGTCCGGCAAACTGTTGAATGCGGGCAAAGAACGTATGTCGATTGATAATCATCGGAGGAGCCTGAATAATACCCGTTGTTGTATTAACCTCCATAAATTGTGCCATTTTCACAACAGTTTCGGCAGACATTAAACTATCGGCATCCAACACAATCATATGATCATAATTTGCCCCCCAACGCACACAAAAATCTTCAATATTCCCGCTTTTTCGTGCTGTATTTTTCGGTCGATGACGATAATACAATTGAATAGTTTTTGGAAACAACTCTTTCACATGCATCCACAAAGTTTCTTCCTGAACCCAAACACTCGGTTTTGTTGTATCACTTAACACAAAAAAATCGAAGGCTTGTTCCTGTCCTATTTTTTCCAAATCTCGTGCCATTGCCAACAAATTAGCAAAAACAGAAGTCGGATCCTCATTATACACAGGCATTAAAATTGCCGTACGAGTTGTTAATTTTGTTTCATAAGGAACCCTTTTAATCCCTGGCATTTTCCGGTGTCGCAACAGTTCAATGAACCCGAACACACTTGACCAAAAAAACAATGATATCCAAGCGAATGTAATACAAAACAAAAAAATCATACCGATTTTTATCGGCATAATCACATCAGTCGGCATGAAGGAAGCCCATTTTAATGTCGCCAAAACAACACTTAACAACACCATACCAAATAAGCAAATACGCCGCCAAACAATTCGTTTTTTACTGATATCGGATAAAATAACATACTCTTTATGCATTGGATTCCTTTTTTGATTTTGTAAATAATTTAATACCTTTAACAAATGTTTTTTTGATTTTCCAAAAAGGATGGAATGTTTTAATACTTTGTCGGAACATATCGGCTTCGATTAAATCCGGCACAGGTTGAAATAATTGCTGTTGAAAACAGGCAATAAGCTCTTTTTCTTCTTCCGCTGAAATTTGACGAAATAAGTTATATTTTTCAAATAATTTTTGATGTAAAAAAATCATCTTAAAATAACTTAACTTTTGAATTCCCGTTAAAGTTGTTTCCGGTAAAATTGAATCCAAATAATCTAATAATTGTTCATTTAACAACTGCACAATATCATCCGGATGCAAATTATGTTTTTCTTCCCGCAATCGGGCAACCGTTTCCACAATCAGAGCATCTTCGGTATATCCCCATTCTTTTAAATATGCCCCAACCCAATCTTCAATTGTATAAAATTTAATATTTCCCATAAAACACTCCTACGGCAAATACTGATATGACCACACTTCTGTTAAATCGACATTTTTATCTGTTTCCCGATTAGATTTTAACACTGCCCGCAATTCTGCCGTTTTCATCGGTGGTTTAAAATCAAAGAACAAACGATATCCGCCATCCTGTGTATTTTTTTGAACAACAACATTTTTAATTTCTCCCGAATCAACCGAAACATCTGCCTTAATTTGCTCAACATCTGTTATATCTAATAAAATTCCGCCATTAAAATCTAAAACGTACTTAATATAGTCATCCTCCGGCACACCCGACACACCCCCAACACCCGAGCGAGTCGCAAGAATTTTTCCTTTCGGAAACATTTCTTCCGTTTCATCACTTATCCAATTCATCCGATACTTAAACGTATATTGCTTACCTTTTTTGATTTCTTCATTCGGCCACCAAAAAGCAACGATATTATCGTGAATTTCTTTATCGGAAGGAATTTCAACTAAATGCACTCTACCCATACCGAAACCGGATAACGGTTCAATCCAAACACTGGGTCTGTCTTGATAATAAGCCTCTAAATCCTGATAATGATCAGCATTTCTATCCCGTTGAAACAATCCGAATCCTTTTGGCGCTGCATCAGAGAACGAACTCATTCGCAATTGACGGGCATTATCCAACGGTCGCCATAACCATTCATCATTACCGTTATGGACTAACAAACCGTCACTATCATGTACTTCCGGACGATAATCAAAAAATTTATTTTTTGTATTTTCACCAAACAAATACATACTGGTTAATGGTGCAATACCTAACTTTTGAATATCGGCCCGTGGAAATAAAATTGCCGTCACGTCAATTTTTGTATTTTTCCCTGGTTGAATAAAAAATTCATAAGCCCCACTCACACTCGGACTGTCTAACAAAGCATAAATGGTCATATTCCGTTGTCTTTGTGCTGGTCGTTTAATCCAAAACTCCTTAAAAATCGGAAATTCTTCACCTGTTTGAACACCGGTATTAATTGCCAATCCCCGCGCTGATAATCCGTATTTTTGATTTTTACCGAGCGCCCGAAAATAACTAGCGCCCAAAAATGAAATTAACTCATCATAATAATCCGGAGTGTTTAACGGATAATGCAAGCGAAATCCCGCATAATCAATACTCCCCTGAATATTTTTCATCGGCTTATCAGCCAAGGTAAATGCCTTAGGGGTATAGGGAATATACAATGTTTCGCCGGCAACAATTTGATGCACTTTTACAGAGTTTTTAAAAATGGAACCCATATGAAAAAACTGCAACTCGAACGGAATGTTTTTCTTATACCATGGTCCCTCTTCCCGCACATACCGTAAAGAGCGAAAAGAATCATAATCCATATCTGACAACTCTTTGGGCAAATTCAACACTTGTTCCTGATAAGGTTTTTGAGAAAGAACTTGTGCTTTTTGAGCAACATCTTCTAAATTAAAAACATCTGCATTTACCGTATAACTCATAAAAAAACAAAACAAACCGATAATCGGGTATAAAAATTTTCTGTTCATCCGTTTATTCCTTTATCCCTAAATTTTTTTTATCAGGATAGAAAAAATATCCGCAAAAATCAAGAAAAAATTATGCATTACTTTCCAAAACAATACAACATAAAAATCTCTTATAAAAAAGAGCCGTTTCCGGCTCTTTTTACTAAATTTATTTTTTCTTATCTAAATCTGCCGTACATTGCGGACATTTTACGGCATCAACATTAATATCGGAACAACAGAACGGACATTTTTTTGTTGTCGGAGCAGCTTCTTTCGCTGCTTCTTTTTCTGATTTATCCAATTTTTCCTGAACCGTATTCATTGCTTTAATTAACATAAAGACAGCAAAAGCAACAATGATAAAACTGATAATTGTGTTAATAAAAGAACCGATATTAATTGTGACGGCACCGGCTTCCTGAGCTGCAGATAAAGAAGCATATGGAGCAGCCGTTGCCCCTTCTTTCAACACAAAGAACAAGTTTGCAAAATCAACTTTACCCAATAACAATCCGATTGGGGGCATAATCATATCTTTTACCAAAGAATCAACGATTTTACCAAATGCGGCCCCAATAATAATACCGACAGCCATATCCAGTACATTACCACGCATTGCAAATTTTTTAAATTCTGCTAAAATTTTCATTTTATTATCCTTTCAATTACTTACCTTACCATAGTTGATATAGGTCTTTATACGCCAAAGATACGCCCAACATTAAATTACTGCCTTTTTTATTGGCCACACGAGATTGAGCCTGACGATAAGACAGATACGGGCCGAATGTTAAATTAGTTGTAACATTGACATCCATCCGAGCCGTTAAACTCAAATCATATTTTAAATCCGTACCAACATATTGACTGTATGCCAAATACTTTCTAAAATAACCATCTGTTGAAACCTTGACGCCTTCACGCATATCATACTCTAAACGCCAACCAGTTTCAAGTGCAAATTTAGTTGTTTTTTCATCAGAATATGTAATATCATATTCCCCAACACCAGCAACATACAATTCTTTAATAATTTTACCACTTAATAACTTGGCACCGGCTTTTCCTCGAAATACTTTCATTCGAGGAGCATCTTCATTACGAGTAAATTCCGTTTGATAGGCAATACTTGCAAACGGACCCAAATCCAAATTACGCACTTTAAACAATTTATATGTATAATCGGATGTTAATAAAATTTTATCCTCATTTTCGGTTGTTTCGGCCACTTCATTATGTGGTTTTAATTTTGTTTTGCCGTAATTTAAAAATACACTATTATCCCACCGCATTTTTTCATGATCATATTCCAAAACAAAATCCAAAATTCCCTTAATAACGGTTTGACTATCTGCACTTAATGCAGAAACCGGTGAATTTTCATATTCTTCTGGATTTGAAACTTCCGTTGTGGACAATTCCAATCCCAAACGACGCATATTTCCCCGTAATTCGGACGGCTTATGCACAACAACTGCTTCTTTTTCGTTGATTGTTTCTGTCGATACCGCTTCAACGGCAAATGCCGGATGAGAACAAAATGTCATCATTACAGCAAAAAGACCCATTGTTTTTAAACGCATTTTTTCCTCTCTCTATCAAAAAAACGAACGATTGCATATAAACATAAAATAAGATGAAATGCAAGTTTTTATTGCATAAAGATTTTTTTTCATTAAAATTAAATTATTCAGTTTAACAATTACACAAAAAGGAATCCAACATGAAACAACATACATTTTTTTTAGAAGAAGCCATCAAAGAAAGTGCATTATCCGTTCAAACAGGCAGTTCTCC
>JAFZGR010000199.1 GCA_017555325.1 Alphaproteobacteria bacterium
AAACTTTTGTGCTTCCGTTAACGGCATAAAGATAAAATTAGCATCATACTCACTCATTCCGCTATTAAATGTTCCAATTACCGTATAAGCCTTCATTTTTGGCAACGTACCAAAAGCAGTTACATTACCCTTTGGCGAAACAAGCGTAACATCATCACCGGAACGAACTGCTAATTTACGAGCCAATCTATACCCTAAAATAACCTGTCCATCTGTAAACTCTGACAATTCCCAACCTTTATACTGACCACCTAACAAAGGGCGTTTATCAAAATCTTCTGCGGTCATTCCCCGCACCATGACACCGGCAGATGTTTCCTTTGAAGAGACCATTACCTGTCCGTCAACAACCGGAATCGCTTGAACAACCCCATCAATTTTTTGCATTTTATCTACTTTTTCCTGAACAGCATCCAATGTTGAACCCCAAGCCGGATAAACACCTAATTGTCCGTTAATGCCCAAAACACGGTTCATCAACTCTTCCCTAAAACCATTCATGACACTCATCACAATTATCAATGTTGCAACACCCAGCATAATACCCAAAAAGGAAAAACCCGCAATAACGGAAACGAATCCGGTTCTTTTTCGTGATTTTAGATATCGGAATGCTAGCATTCGTTCGGTTTTTGAAAACATAATATATTCCTTTATTTTAATAAAAATATCTTGCGGATAGTGTACAAGATATCACTTAAAACCGCAAGATTTTTCTTTTTTTAACTGCTTTTTATTTGAATGGATTAAATTTACCACCAAACAATCCATTGCCAGCTAAATTTTCAGGCATTCCCATTTGAGACATACCATTACCACCCATAAGACCATTCATTTTTTTCATCAATCCCATCATTCCCAGCGGACCCATTTTTTTCAATTGCTTCATAATGGTTGCCGTTTGTTCATACTGTTTTAATAAACGGTTTACATCACTAACCTGCACTCCTGCCCCTGCTGCAATTCGCTGTTTTCGAGCTGCTTTTAAAATATCGGGATGCTTTCTTTCATACGGGGTCATTGATAAAATAATAGCTTCCTGACGCTTAATTATTTTATTGTCAATATTTGCACTCTCGATTTGTTTTTGCATTTTAGACAATCCAGGAATCATTTTCATAATACCTTTAATATCTCCCATATTATTAATCTGTCTCATTTGTGCCAACATATCATTTAAATCAAACTGACCGCTCATCATTCGTTCGGCTGTTTTGCGGGCTTCATCCTGATTGATTTTTTCCATAGCCGTTTCAACTAATCCAACAACATCTCCCATTCCCAAAATACGATCTGCTATCCTCTTGGCATCAAAAACTTCCAAAGCATCTGCTTTTTCACCAACACCTAAAAATTGAATAGGCATTCCCGTTACGGAACGCATGGATAATGCAGCACCGCCTCTGGAATCCCCATCAATGCGTGTTAAAATTATCCCCGTAATTCCGATTTTTTGATTAAACTGCTCTGCTACATTAACAGCATCCTGACCAATTAATGCATCCACAACCAATAATGTTTCTATCGGTTGTGTTTGATTGCGAATGGCAATAACTTCATCCATCATATCGGCGTCAATGTGTAATCGACCAGCTGTATCCAAAATTAAAACATCAACATTTTCATGACGTGCTGTTTCCACTGCCCGTTTTGCGATATCCAGTGGTTGTTGGCCGGCAACAATCGGCAAGACAGACAATTGATGTTGCAGACCCAATTCAGCCAGCTGCTCTTGTGCCGCCGGACGATATGTGTCCAAAGAAGCCAATAAAACCTTCTTTCCGTCTTTTTGTAATCGTTTCGCCAATTTTGCGGAAGACGTTGTTTTTCCGGAACCTTGCAAACCCACCATCAAAATAACATTTTGCTTTTGAGGAATCAATTTTAATGGTTGAGATGTTCCCAACAAAGAAACTAACTCGTCATGGACAATTTTTACAACCATTTGCGCCGGCGAAACAGATTTTATAACTTGTTCTCCAATGGCTTTTTCTTTCACATTGGCAATAAATTTTTTAACAACCGGCAGAGCAACGTCTGCTTCCAGCAAAGCAATTTTAATTTCACGCATTGTTTCATCAACGGCACTTTCCGTTAAAATACCACGACGAGTTAATTTATCAAAAACACCGTTTAATCTATCTGATAATCCTGTAAACATTTTTTCTTCCTTTTCTTGAATTTTAATAATTTATTTATACAAATATTTCCGGAAAAGTCAAATATTTTCATCAACAAACGGATTATAACTCCATTGCAAAAGTGCCTGCCTTTGTTTAGGACGGCAATTTAATTTCGATAACGGGCAATTTTTATATAATTGAATTTTGTGTCGCTTAAAAGCTTTCCATCGACCAATTTGTATTTTATCTATCTCAGGCATTCTTCTACCCATATAATAACGACAATACCATTGAAACCAACCCCGTGGATCCGGTCCGATTATCCACCCTCTTTTTCGCCATTCAACTAAGCTCAAACGAGATTTAATTTTAAAACAATTTTGTTGAACATCAGGATGTTTAGGAGATAATTTTCCATAATCAAACCATTCCTGCGGAAATTCATCTTGACAATCATTTAAATAATGCCCCTCAAAAACACCCAAAGCCAACATTTCCGGCGGTGTAAATGCAGGTTTAAAAGTTTCATCAAATTCTTTCCCAATCGGGGCTATCAATACATATGTATAATTTCGTTGCATTTTGTCATTAACATAAACCGTTTTCATTTTCTCTCTCCACACTTTTGTCAACAACACAAAAAATTCGAACAGTTTGTACAAATTAACAAATTCAAAAAAATCCTGCTATATAAAAACGTGTTCTACCACCACACAGA
>JAFZGR010000200.1 GCA_017555325.1 Alphaproteobacteria bacterium
ACGAGCGATACCTTCTTTTTCCAATTCAGGTAAAACTTCTGTATCTAGTTGGATAACAGCTGTATTGTCCGGCAATGGTTGTCCGTTGAATCCGGATTTCATAACAAGGCGTAATTCATATTCTTCCGAAGTTAATGTTTGTCCGCCAATGGATAATGTTCCATCTTCATTTTGTTTCCAATTATTTGTTTTTGAGGCTGCCATGATGTCTTTCATGTATTGACCTAAACGTTTGCCGATTAATGGGGTTTTTAAATACAGAAATGTATCTGCAACAGAGTGAATGTTTGTACTTAATTCAATCTCTTTAACATTAACTTCGTCTTTTAGCACTTCTACAAAATCATAGAGTTGAGTTGCTTTTTCTCCGGCTAACATCATTGATTTTAATGGTAAACGATTGCGAAGTTTGTGTTCTTCACGAATGGATTTAACAGTTGATGAAATCATCCGAACCAAATCCATTTGTTCCATTAGTTTTTCATTAACGGTTAAACCTGATACATCCGGATAATCTGTTAAATGAACAGATTCTTTTCCTGTTAAGCCCCGATAAATATATTCAGTTGTCATCGGCATTAATGGTGCCATGACACGGCAGAGTGTTTCTAATACCGTATAAAGTACATTAAAGGCATTTAAATCTTCACCATCCCAGAAGCGAGCCCGTGAACGTCGAATATACCAGTTGTTTAAGATATCTAAAAATTCTGCACAAGCATTGCAAGCTTGATTTAAGTCATAATCCAACATGGCAGATTTAACATCTTCAGTTAATAAGCGTAATTTTGATAAAATATACTTATCTAAAACATCTGGAGAATCAACGGTTTTTGTTGCTTTGATCCCTTCTGCATTGGCATATAAACAGAAGAAGTAATAAGCATTCCAAAACGGCATTAAAGCTTTTCGAGCATTTTTTGCAACTTCTTTTCCTTCTTGGTCTAATGCCACGTTTCCGCCTTTAATAACCGGTGAAGAAACAAAGAACCATCGTAAAGAATCAGATCCCATGGTATCCAAAATAATATTCGGATCCGGATAGTTTTTTAACTTTTTAGAAAGTTTTACACCGCCTTCAGCCATAATCAATCCTGTGCATAAACAGTTTTTGTATGCTGGTTTGTGGTGTAAAGCAGTTCCCAAAACATGTAAGGTATAGAACCATCCTCGGGTTTGGTCGATTGCTTCTACAATAAAGTCAGCAGGGAAGTGACCTTCAAACCGCTCTTTGTTCTCAAACGGATAATGTACTTGTCCTTCTGGCATGGAGCCGGATTCAAACCAGCAGTCAAACACGTCCGAAACACGACGCATCATTGTTTTTCCGGATGGATCGTCCGGATTCGGATAAACAACATCATCAATCATCGGTCGATGTAAATCACTTACTTCAATTCCCGTTTTTTCTTTAATTTCTTTAACAGAACCGAAAACGTCTATGCGAGGAAAGTCTGGATTATCTGATTTCCAGACCGGAATAGGCGTTCCCCAAAAACGATTACGAGAAATAGACCAATCACGAGCCCCTTCTAACCATTTACCGAAACGTCCATTTTTAATGTGTTCGGGGGTCCAAGTGATTTCTTGATTTAAAGCAACCATTTCATCTCTAAATTCTGTCACTTTTACAAACCAACCGCTCATTGCTTTATAAATCAAGGGTTGATCTGTCCGCCAACAATAAGGGTAACTGTGTGTAATTTGTTCTTTTTTAACTAATTTACGGTTTTCTTTTAACCATGCCATAATCGGTTCGTTTGTTTCAAAAACCTGTAGGCCTGTATAATCGGGAACTTCTGTCGTAAAGCATCCAGCCTCATCAACTGGGCAAACAACCGGAAAATCAGAACGAACAGAACGACATACATCAAAGTCATCTTGTCCGAAGCCTGGGGCGATGTGTACAATACCTGTTCCATCTTCTGTTGAAACAAAATCACCGGCCAATACTTTAAAACAACCATCTTCTTTTAATTGCTTGAAATATGGGAACATTGGTTCATATGATTGACCGACCAATTCAGAACCCATAATAGTGCCAACAGCTTGTGCGTGTTGTAATTGTTGTTTATATCGTCCAAGTAGTGCCGTAGCTAAAACATATTTTTCATTTCCTTCTTGCATGATTGTGTATTCAACATCTTTGCCGACGGCAATCATTAAGTTAGAAGGTAATGTCCAAGGTGTTGTTGTCCAAACTAACAGGTTTAATCCGCTTTCCAATTTGAACAAAACCGTAATAGCGGTATCTGTTTTGTCTTTGTAACCCAAATTGACTTCAAAGTTTGAAACAGGGGTTTGGGCGCTCCAAGAATAAGGTTGCACCCGATAATCTTCATAAACCAATCCTTTGTCATAAAGAGCTTTAAAGTTATGGATAATAGATTCCATAAATGGCAAATCCATTGTTTTATAATCGTTATCAAAATCAACCCAACGACCAATGCGTTTAAACATATCTGTCCAAATTGTGGCGTATTTTAAAACGTTTTGACGGCAAAATGCATTAAATTTATCCATGCCGTATTCTTCAATGGCCTTATGTCCGGAAACACCTAATTCTTTTTCGGCCGCCATTTCAGCGGGCAATCCGTGACAATCCCATCCTAAACGACGTTCAACACGTTTCCCGTTCATGGTTTGAAAACGGGCAATTGTATCTTTTACATATGAAATCATAATGTGTCCATAATGGGGTAGTCCGTTTGCAAATGGTGGACCATCATAAAATACAAATTCTTCGGCTTCACGACGAATTTCTATTGATTTTTCAAATGTTTTTTCTTTTTCCCAAGAGGTTATAACATCTTTTTCCATTTCTGGAAAATTGATTTTTGCCGGCAATTCCGGATAATATTTTTGTTGTGCCATTGTTTTTTTCCTTTGTGTTTAATATTGAATGCAAACAGTATGCCAAAAACAGAACTGAAAATCAAGTAAAAAACACGTCATTAATCAATGTATTTTCAAATATATTTTTTGTTTTTGAAATGTATCCAAGAAATATTTTTAATCCCGATGATAAGGGTGTCCGTCAATAATGGTTTTTGCCCGATATATTTGTTCGGATAAAACGACGCGTGCAAGCATATGTGGCAAGGTCATCCTGCCGAAAGATAATTTGTAATCTGCCCGTTGTTTTAGAAAATCTGCATGGCCGTTTGCTCCACCGATAAGAAATGCAATAGCTGTTTCTCCGTCATCTTGCCATTGACGAATCTTGTCTGCAAATTCACGAGATGAAGGTGTTTTGCCGGTTTCATCTAATACAACAATTTTTGCATCAGATGGAATCGAGCTGAGTAATAAATGTGATTCGGCTTCTTTTAATGCCAATCCGGATAATGCTTTTTTTTCTTCTAATTCTTTTATGGTAATATTCCACCGTGTTTTACGGATATAATCTTGAATAAGAACATCTTCCGGGGATTGTTTTTTTAATTTGCCGATAGCAGCAATAATGATGTTCATTGGTTGGACCGTTTACAATATTTATTTGGGAGTAGATTGGTTATAGATTCAATTGTCCAGCCTTGTTCATTTTGTGCCGGCACAATGACCCTGGCGGTGCTTTGACTATAATCCGCAATATACTCTCGACATTTGCCACACGGAGATATGACATATCCATCCATATCCCGAACGGCAACAATCATATCAATTTCCATTCCTTTTTCGGCAGTTAATGCAATACCGATTGTAATGATTTCGGCACATGTTGCAACAGATGGTTGTGTTGTTCCAACGTGGAGACCTGCAAAAATTTTTCCGCTTTTGGTTATTAATGCTGCTGCAACAACGGTATGATGCCCTTCTTTTTCGTATCGTTCTTTTAAAAGGGTTTGTGCCGTTTTAATTAGTTTTTCCGGAATTGTTTTTTCCATTTTAATTTTCCTTTTCCTTTTCAGTTAATCCTTCTATCATTTTATCCATGGCATCCCGTTCGGTTTGATTGTATTGTGGAGAGCTTTCTGGCATTTTTTGTTTGATGGTGTTTGTTAACTTGTTTTTCGCTTTTTCCTCAACATGTTCTTTAATTCTTTCTGATGCATCCTTTTTTACGTCTTTAACAAAATTGTTTATTGCTTTTTGATGTGATTTTTTTGGTAAAGTATGTGAACGCTTTAATTCTGTTCCAATTTTTTTCTCTTTTGTTTCTTTTTGTGATATCCCTAAATCAGACTGAACGTTTTCCGGTATAAATTTTTTCATAAAGTCGACTGTTTTTTGAATATAAACTAATGAAACATTACTTTTTTTCAATTCTTCCATTTGGTCATCTGAAATGGCAACAGAAATACCTATATATACAAGAGCCATTAACAAAACAGCACGAATAACGCCAAAAACCATCCCAAGTATACGATCCAATCCACTGAGAGAACTTTGGCGTAATTTTTTATTAATATGTGAGTTGATTAATGTCATAATGATCAAAATAATCAATGCAACCAATACGGAACCGCATAAACCTGCCAATTTTTCGTTTTCAATAAATTTTTGCATTATCGGTTGCATATGGGCATAACTGAAAACAGCTCCAAAAGCAGCTAAAATCCACGAAGAAATACCAAGTAATTCTGTTACAAGACCTCTATAGAGAGCAAATAAAATTGAAAAAACAAGTGTTCCTAATGCAATAATATCAATAATTCCCATACTCATAATAAACTCCTTTGTTTATCCTTGAAATGTTTCTGCAAGTGTTTTTAAATGTCCGATATGTGTTAAACGCATAGATGATTTTTTAAGTGGTTTTTCTTGACGGGATGGTGGAATAAGTGCTCGTTCAAATCCTAATTTTTCAGCTTCTTTTAATCTTAAATCAGGTTGAGGAACAGCACGAATTTCTCCGGATAAACCAATTTCTCCAAAAACAATCATATCTGCAGGGACAGCACGTTGTGTTAGCGATGAAATAATAGCAGTTGCAACAGCCATATCACAGGCGGGTTCTGTTACACGCAGGCCACCGGCAACATTTAAGTAAATATCTTTATTGGCAAGAGAAATTCCGCAACGTGTTTCCAAAACAGCTAAAACCATAGCTAATCGATTGGTATCCCATCCGACAACGGCTCTGCGGGTCGATGCCCCGCTTTGGGGAGCAACAAGTGCTTGTATTTCAACCAACATCGGGCGAGAGCCTTCTATGCCGGCATATACACAACTGCCGGCGATATTGCCCCGTCGTTCGGCTAAAAATAATGCTGATGGATTGGGAACTTCTCGTAATCCTTCTTCGCCCATTTCAAAAACACCGATTTCGTCTGTTGCTCCAAAACGGTTTTTAACTGAACGCAAAATTCGAAAATGATGACCTCGATCACCCTCAAAATATAGTACGGTATCAACCATATGCTCTAAAACACGGGGTCCAGCCAATGTGCCTTCTTTTGTAACATGGCCGACTAAAAATAAAACAAAATTACGTCGTTTTGCTAGCCGGATTAATTCATGTCCGGCTGAACGCACTTGCCCGACTGTTCCAGGAGCGGAATCTAATGTGTCTGTAAACATTGTTTGAATAGAATCGATAACAACAATATCGGCTGTATCTGGCGAATCCAATGTCGCAACAATATCTCGCACACTTGCGGTGCTTGCTAAATCTACGGTTGCATTTGTCAGCCCTAAACGCATGGCTCTTAATCGAACCTGATCAACAGATTCTTCTCCGGAGATATAAATACATTTTGTCGGTGAACCGTTTTTATTGACTCCTTGTGATAATTTGGATACGGCTTGTAATAGTAAAGTTGATTTGCCTATTCCGGGATCTCCGCCGACAAGAATAACCGAACCAGGAACCAAACCACCTCCGGCAACCCGATCTAATTCTCCGATTTGAGATTTTAATCTGAAAATAACTTCTGGAGCTCCTTTTAAATCTGAAAAAGTTATTTTTTTACCTCCTCGACCACCTGTTGCAGTTGGACTTTCTTTTTGTGGTTCTTCTTCCTCAATAATTGTATTCCATTCGCCACAAGCATCACATTTTCCAGTCCAGCGAGGATAGACACTACCACAAGATTGACAGACGTATCGTGTATTCTTTTTTGCCATTATTTTACAGCCTTTACCTCTACATTTATCGGTCCGGTAGCGCTGCCGGCAACGAATTGCCGAACATATGGATTTGTTGTTTTATCTAATTCTTTTACTGTGCCGATCCAAATGATTTTTCCCTCATACAGCATTGCGATTCTATCAGCAATTTTACGGGCGGAACTCATGTCATGTGTAATTGTTAATGCCGTTGCCCCTAATGTTTTGACGGTGGAAACAATTAAATCATTAATAACATCAGACATAATCGGATCCAACCCGGTTGTGGGTTCATCAAAGAAAATAACGGCAGGATTTGTTGCAATGGCTCGGGCCAATCCGACACGTTTTTTCATGCCACCGGATAAATCTGACGGGTAGACATCGGCAACTGTTTCGTTTAATCCGACTTGTGCCAGTTTTTCGATAGCAATTTTTTTTGCTTCCGCAGGAGATATTTTTTTGTTTTGAGTAAGCGAGAAAGCAACGTTTTCCCATACATTTAAACTGTCAAATAACGCCCCGCTTTGAAATAGCATGCCAATTTGTGAACGCAAAGCATCTTGTTCTTTCTTTGAAAGTTTATCTAAGTGTTTTCCATCAATTTCCACATGACCTTTATCAGGAGCCAATAATCCTAAAATACATTTTAGCGTGACGGACTTTCCTGTTCCTGAGCCACCAATGATGACAAGGGATTCCCCTGGATAAATATCCAAATCAACACCGTCCAAAACTTTTTTTGAGTCAAAACTTTTTTTAACGCCGATGAGCCTGATTTTAGGATTTTGAGTGTTTTTTTGTTTTTTAAAAAGTGCCATAAGTTTCTCCTAGATGGAAAAGAATAATTCCGTCAAAATGTAGTTGAAAATTAAAATTAAAATACTGGATGAAACAACGGCATTTGTTGTTGCCTGCCCAACCCCTTGTGCTCCCCCTTTTGAATGGAAGCCGTTATAACAGCCTAATAGAGTAATAATAAATCCAAAAACACCGGCTTTTGTTAAACCGGAGATAATATCCATTGGTTTTAAGTATTCCCAAGTACTCATTAAATAGGTTGATGCATTAAAGTCTAATTTGGAAACACCAATCATATAACCACCGCAAATACCGATAATATCCCCGATTAATACAAGTATCGGTAACATCAGAATGCCGGAAACAACTCGGGGAACAATTAAATATTTAAAGGGATTGGTTGATAATGTAGAAAGTGCATCAATTTGTTCGGTTACGCGCATTGTTCCGATTTCGGCAGCCATGGCTGCTCCAATTCTTCCGGCAACCATTAATCCGGCCATAACAGGAGCTAATTCTCGGGTAACGGCAACCAAAACAACCATTGCGACGGCACCCTCTGCCGAAAATTGAGCAAATCCTGTATATGTTTGTAAAGCAATTACCATACCGGCAAATAAGGTTGTTAATGCAACAACCGGTAAAGAATAAAAACCAATCTCAATAAATTGTTTTAAAAACGCTCTACCATAAAATGGCGGTGTAAAACAATGGTATATTGTTTCTAATGCAAACAATCCTAATTCACCGGCAGATTTTAAAAATGATAAAACCACATGACCTAATTTATTTACAAATTGTAATTCTAATTTCACGGCTAAACCCTTTCTTGTGTTGTTTCAACTATACTCTGAACAATCAAAAAAAGCAAATAAAAAGTGTGGTATAAAAAAAGGCATTTTGAAATGCCTTTTTAAAAATGAGTTTATTATGTTCTAACTGAAGGTTCTGCTCTGCCGGTAAACATGTAAATATTTGAAATTTGTTTAAACACCTCTACCAAAGGCTCTATATATGTAAGAGAATCATGCGTTAATTCGGTAGAATTTGTTTCCCGTTTCATATAATAGACTCGTAAAGTTGCCCCGCTGCTACCAGTGCCGGATAAACGCATAAAAATGCGGGCATTGTCGAGTAAAATATAATATCCTTGTCGATGTGCCTGTTCTCCAGTAACAGGATCGGTATATTCAAATATCCCTGTTTCTGTGACGATGAAACCATTAATTTCTTTTCCGATAAAAGAAGGCAGATTTTGTTCCAATACATCAAGCATGTTTTTTGCTTGTTCGGAATCTAGTCCTTCATAACTTTGTGTGGAATTGTAAACACGTCCATATTTTTTCCAAAGTTCTTCTGTAAGTGTTTGAACGGATTTTCCGGTTAATGCAATAATGTTTAACCAAAATAAAATCGCCCAAATACCATCTTTTTCGCACAAATGGAATGATCCTGAGCCAAAACTTTCTTCTCCGCACAATGTGATTTTTTGTGTTTCTAAAAGTGAACTGAAAAATTTCCAACCGGTAGGTGTTGCATATACCGGTAGATTTTTTGCTTTTAAAACATAGTCAACAGCATTAGCTGTCGGCATGGAGCGAGCTACCCCGTACATTTTTCCTTGATAGAACGGGATCTTGTCGGCATATTCTGTCAAAATGGCTAAACTGTCGGCCGGAGAAACGAAAAATCGATTGCCTAAAATCATATAACGGTCACCATCCCCATCGGAGGCCGCTCCAAAATCAGGTGCATCGGGAGCATACATTTTATCGACCAGTTCTTTGGCATATGTCAGATTTGGTTCGGGATGTAATCCACCAAAATCCGGAAGGGGGTTAGCATTTTGAACGCAGTTTTTGGGAGCTCCGAGCATTTCTTCAAAAATACGTTTAGCATAGGGACCGGTAACCGCATTCATCGCATCATATATCATTGTAAAGCCATTTTGAAATAATGAACGAATGGCATCGAAATCAAAAATTGTTTCCATGTATTGAGCATAATCATCAATAGAATCGACAATCTCAATAATCGTTGTTCCAAAGGATTGTTCTCCGATTTTGGATAAATCAATATCTGGCATATTGCAAGACCAATAATGATCAATTGTTTTTGATTTTTCTGAGATAATATCAGTTAAATTTTGTGGAGCAGGGGCTCCTTGTGCTGTATCATATTTAATGCCAAAATCACCGTTTGGTCCACCGGGATTGTGGCTTGCCGATAAAATAATACCGCCGAATGCTTTGCGTTTAACGATTAAATGAGATGCTGCCGGTGTTGATAAAATACCGTTTTGACCGATAATCAGTCTGCCAAATTGATTCGCAATGGCAATTTTGATAATGGATTGAATTGCCTGAGCGTTAAAATATCTGCCGTCACCGCCGATAACAAGTGTTTGCCCTTCAAATCCGGTTAAAGAATTAAAAATTGATTGTACAAAATTTTCTAAATAATTCGGTTGTTTAAAAACAGATACTTTTTTGCGTAAACCAGACGTGCCGCAAACTTGATCGGTGTATGGTTGCGTTTTAATTGTACAAATTTCCATTTGTTGTCTCCCCCAATGTTTTAATGATAATAAAAAGTATTTCTTTTATATCATTTGTTCATGGGGTTATCAAGACCTTTTGAAAAAATATTTTCCATTAAAGCTAAAACTTCCTGTTTAGCGGCATTTGCAGAAATGGAAGTTGGCATGTTTAATCCATTTTCTTTTAAGTCCAGCATTGTAAGACCTTTTAAAAAGAGTTCACGAAATACGACTCGTTCGGATATACCTGCGGATAGTGTATAATGAATTCGGCGGGAAAGTGCATTGAGTAATACACTCATTAACTGTGAGTTTTTACTTTTGCTGTATGTTTGGCGATTGCGAACCACAATCCAATTTAAAGGCGGTTTTCGTTCAATCATCCGTTGTTGCCGTGTTGACCAAACAACTTGTGAAAAATGACTAGGTCCTTTTATTTTTAAAGAGTTGGTATCTACTTGTGCTAATACATCTAAATCTACTAAACTGTCATTAATTGGTGTAATTAATGTATCGGCTAAAACCATTGCTTCTTGTGCGATGTCATTAGATGCACCCGGTGTATCGATAATATTAAAATCGACTTTGTCTTTTGCTTTGTCAATTTCGCCTCTGATTGTGTAAATACGGGCAATGTCTTCATTCCAAAGTGTATGTTGGGACATCGGTAAGGGTAAACCCATATCTTTGCGAAAAGCTTCTCTGTTATCAATATAATGAGATAGAGAACCTTGTGGATAATCCAAGTCAAAAGAGGCAACTGTTTTTCCTAAACGAAGTAATCCGACAATGACGTGCATTGCAAGTGTTGATTTACCTGTTCCGCCTTTTTCATTGGCAAAGACAATAATGTTTGCTGACATATGAATCCTTTTATTGTAAAATTGGTTTTTAATTTTAAGCTATATTTATTTATAATACTTCATTTTTTGATTTTTGTCAAGTCATTTTACCGATAAGGACGTTTGTTTTGTTTAATTTTTCCTTGTTTAAATAAAATTGTTAACTTTTTAGTAAAATGGATAAAGAAACACAGACCGGTAGATGTGAAAAAAGGAAAGATTTTTTGTTTGTTGTAGGTATATAGAATTCTTATGGTGTCACTTGACACCGAGGGACTTTGACAAGGAAAAGATGAATTGGTATAATGCAAAAGTAACAGAAGAAGTAAAATGATAATTAATTTAGTACGATTAATAGAAGTATTAAGAACCAAAAGGAGTAGACTTTATAAGATAGGTGTAATTTCGTATTCATTTAAGTTAATTAAGCAGGGAAGGCACTGAATGGTTGGTAGATAAATATGGAACAAATACGGTATTCAGACCGGAACAGCCGGATTAATCGGAGACGTGGTACAGATTAACATTCAAAACCAATATGATACAATGGTACGCCATACAACGGCAACGGACGCGCAGTTGCAACTTGACATTCAAAACCAATATGATACAATAAACTTGACAACATAGACCAGTTGCTAATAAGAAATTCATTTCGATATTAAACGCTTTTACTTCGGTAAGGGCGTTTTTTTTATGATAAAAATAAAAAAATGATAACGAGTTCTTGCATTTTTTTTAAAAGTGACTATATGTGTATGCAGTAAGATATATTATTTAGAATTAAGGATTGAAAATGACTGAAAAAAAAGAAGAAAAAGTTGAGTTTAAAGCCGAAGTCAGTAAGGTTTTGGATATTGTTATTCATTCTCTGTATTCAAACACCGAGGTGTTTTTGAGGGAGTTGGTGTCTAATGCATCAGATGCTTGTGATAAATTAAGATATGCTTTGCTCATTCATCCGGAATTAGCACCGGAAACGGAGCCGACCAAAATTACAATAGAGCCGAATGCAAAGAATGGTACATTGACGATTACAGATACCGGAATCGGTATGACAAAAGAAGACTTAATTAATCATTTAGGGACAATTGCTCGTTCCGGATCTGCGGAATTTATCAGTGCCTTAACGGGCGATAAACAAAAAGATATGGCACTTATCGGACAGTTCGGTGTCGGCTTTTATGCTGCATTTATGGTAGCTGATAAAGTGACGGTTTATACACGTAAAGTTGGAGCCAATTCAGGTTATGTTTGGGAATCGGAAGGAGCTGATTCATTTACGATTAAAGAAGATGAAACATTGCCGGTTGGTACAAGTGTTGTTTTGCATTTAAAACCGGAAGCAAAGGAATATTTGGAGCCGGTTCGTTTGCGCTATTTAGTTCGACAATATTCCGATCATATTGAATGGCCGATTATTTTAAAAAACGAAGATAAAACCGAAACGATTAATTCATCCAGTGCCTTATGGGCTAAACCTAAAACCGATATATCACCGAAACAATATAAAGATTTTTATCAAACTGTTTCGCATGCTTTTGATGATCCGTGGATGACGTTACATTATAAAGCAGAAGGAATTATAAATTATACGGCACTTATGTTTATCCCTACGAAACAGCCATTTAATTTATTTCAGCCGGATAGAAAATCAGGGATTCAGTTATATGTTAATCGTGTGTTTATATCTGATGATATTAAAGGAATTATGCCCAATTATTTGCGTTTTGTGACAGGAGTTATTGATACAAACGATTTGCCGTTAAACGTTAGTCGGGAAATGCTTCAAAAAACACCGGTAATTGCTAAAATTAAAAAGGGTATTGTTAAAAGAATTTTATCTGAACTGAAAAAACGATCTGAAGATAAAACTGATTATTTGAAATTTTGGGAAAGTTTTGGTATCGTCTTTAAAGAAGGATTGTATGAACCGATTGATGAGCGTGAAGAAGTTGCCGAGTTGTGCCGTTTTCATTCAACCCTAAATGATGATATTATCGGTTTTGCCGATTATGTCAATGCAATGCGCCCAGAACAAGAACATATTTACTATTTGTCCGGAAAAGATGTAAATACCTTAAAAAATAATCCGCAGTTAGAAGGTTTTATTGCTCGTAAAATTCCGGTGTTGTTGTTGACGGATCCGATTGATGAATTTTGGGTTCAAACATACCAAGATTATAAAGGGAAAACATTTGTTTCAGTTATGCATGCAAAACAGGATTTGGAAAAAATTGCGTTAGATGCAAAACAGGACGGGGATGTATTATCCGAAAAACAATCTAAAGCCATAACGGAACGAATTAAAAAAGTTTTAGGTGATAAAGTTAATGATGTTCAATTAACGGAACGATTAACAAAAAGTCCGATTGCATTAATTACACCGGAAGGGCAAATGAGTTTACATTTAGAGCAACTGATGAAGGCTCACGGGCAACAGATTGCAATGAAAAGCGAACGTGTTGTTGAGATAAATCCCCGTCATCCGCTTATTTTGAAATTAGCAGATTTGATTGAGCGAAAGGAAGCGGAGGATAAAGTAAATGATGCAATTTGGGTCTTGTATGATCAAACTTTAATTGCCGAGGGAGAACCGATTTCGGATCCAGCATTGTTTACAAAACGGTTGAGTGGATTTATCTTATCCGGTTTGTAAAAAAAAATCAGTACCGGATATGTTGTTTTTCTAAAAATACAGACTGTTATTTTTTGGTGATTAAACGGCAAATTTTTACGACAGGAGACTGCTTAAAAATTTGCCGTGTTTTTTTCGAATCTTTTGTTGTTTAATTTTTTTATGTTTTTCAATTGGTTGTTTTTGTTTTTTGAGGCTTCCTTTGTTTTAATATGATAGGGTGTTTTTTTTGTCAACTCTGTCCATATTTTAAGGGATAATTTCTTAGTAAAAAAATAATTGTTTTTGAATGACTTTTCAAAAAGGTTTTTTGATGAATAAGAAATAAATTGACAAGATGTGTTGAAAGGTGTTTGCTAAATCATACATATAGATTCGCATTACTATATATTGTGTTTAACAGATATAAAAGGAGTATAAAAAAATGTTAAATGTCGTGCAAGGGGAAGATAAAAGCAATATTGATTTGGGACCGTTGACGGAAGTTATTAAACGTGATGGCGAAAAACATGCTTTTGATGCTTCTAAAATTGCGATGGCAATTACACGTGCCGGTGAAGCAACCAATGAATTCAGTTCAGATGAAGCATGGCTTTTAACACGACAGGTTATTAAAGTTTTAAAACATAAATTTGCTTTTGGTACTATTCCGGCCATTGAACAAATTCAAGATGTTGTTGAACAGGTTTTAATTTCTTCCAATTACTATAAAACAGCGCGCTCATATATCGTTTATCGGGAGCAACGGGATAAAATGCGTAAAGATAAACATGCAGCTATTGATGCCATTTCTTCCATTAATGAATATTTAGATAGATCGGATTGGCGGGTTAATGCCAATGCTAATCAGGGGTATTCTTTGGGCGGTTTAATTCTGAATGTTTCCGGAAAAGTTGTTGCCAATTATTGGTTAAATCATGTTTATACACCCGAAATCGGGGAAGCACATCGAAATGGTGATTACCATATTCATGATTTGGATATGTTGTCTGGATATTGTGCCGGATGGTCTTTGCGTGTTTTGTTGACGGAAGGATTTAACGGCGTTCCGAATAAAGTTGAATCTAATCCGCCACGGCATTTGGTTTCTGCATTTAGTCAGATGATTAATTTCTTAGGTACTCTGCAAAATGAATGGGCTGGTGCTCAGGCCTTTTCTTCTGCCGATACTTATTTGGCTCCGTTTGTTCGTATTGAAAAATTATCATACGAAGAAGTTAAACAGGCAATGCAATCTTTTATTTTTAATCTCAATGTGCCATCTCGTTGGGGAACTCAAACACCATTTACCAATTTAACCTTTGACTGGACTTGTCCGGAAGATTTAAAAGAAAGACACCCGATTATCGGTGGTGTAGAACAAGATTTTACGTATGGTGAATTGCAATCAGAAATGGATATGATTAACAGAGCATTTTTGGAGGTAATGGGAGAAGGTGATGCAAAAGGTCGTCCGTTTACATTCCCGATTCCAACTTACAATATCACAAATGAATTTCCATGGGATTCACCAAATACGGAATATTTGTTTGAAATGACAGCAAAATACGGATTGCCCTATTTTTCTAATTATTTAAATTCAGATATGAAGCCCAGTGATGTCCGATCCATGTGTTGTCGTTTGCGTTTGGATTTGACTGAACTGAAAAAACGAGGTGGTGGATTATTTGGTTCGGCTGAACAAACAGGATCTATTGGCGTTGTGACGATTAACTGTGCTCGTTTAGGATATTTGTATAAAGGAAATAAAGAAGAATTATACAGACGGTTAGATGAATTGTTGGAATTAGCTAAAACATCATTGGAAATCAAACGGAAAACAATTTCAATGCATATGGATAGAGGATTATATCCATATACCCGTCGTTATTTAGGAACATTCCGTAATCATTTCTCTACAATCGGAGTTAACGGAATTAATGAAATGATTCGTAATTTTTCTTATGATGCCGAAAATATTACAACAGAAAAAGGACGAATTTTTGCCCAAGAATTTTTAACGCATATTCGTGAAAAAATGTTGGATTTTCAGGCGGAAACGGGAAATATGTATAATTTGGAAGCAACACCGGCGGAGGGGACAACTTATCGTTTTGCCCGTGAGGATCAAAAACGGTATAGTGGTATTATTCAGGCGGGAACAAAAGAGGCTCCGTATTATACAAATTCATCTCAATTGCCGGCAGGTTTTACGGATGATCCGTTTACGGCATTAGATTATCAGGATGATTTACAAACGCAATATACAGGTGGAACGGTTTTGCACTTGTATATGAGTGAGCGTATTTCTTCATCGGCAGCTTGTAAATCATTGGTTAAAAGAGTTTTGGAAAATTATCGTTTACCATATGTTTCCATTACGCCGGTTTATTCAATTTGTCCGAAACACGGTTATATCGCAGGCGAACACAAATATTGTCCGCATTGTGACAAGGAGTTAATTGAAAAAAAACGTCGTGAAATGGAAGCACAAGGGAATATTTAAATATATAATAAAAGAAAGAGGAAAAAATGACAAAAGCCGAGAGAATGAGAGCCGAGGCAATCGAGCGTTACGCTACGAACGAGGAAGATTGCGGACGCTGGGGGCGTGTGTTTGAATTGGAATGCGCACGAGCCAAGAGCCACAAGAGCCGAGTAGGTAAGCAAGGCGAGGTTGATGTTTCCATCAAGGTGGAATACAACGGCAATATTGGCGCGGAAGTGGATGGCGCGGAG
>JAFZGR010000201.1 GCA_017555325.1 Alphaproteobacteria bacterium
AGTTTAAGAGGGATTCTTGCAAAAGGAACAGAATCAAAAATTGTTATTGGTAGTGCAAGTGATTATACCAATAGTTTAACAATCTCAAACAGCAATACAAGTTCAGGTCCTGATGATCGGGGTATTCGTGCTGAAAATGGTGGAACGGTTGAAGTTTATACAGATAATTTAACAATTACCGGTACAGATACCTCTTATGCACTACATGCAAGAGGCGGTGCTGATTCGTTAACAACAAAAATTATGGTAAATGCTAAAAATGTAGATATTACAAGCAAAAATTCTCCGGCAATTAATGCAAATAATACAAAAATCAGACCGGAAGAAACTTACGCAACAACACAAGTTGACATTGTAGCAGATAATATTAATATTTCTTCTGATACAACGGCAGTTTCTGCTATGAGCCAAGGAATTGTTAATATTACGGGTAATACGGTTTTAAATGCTAAAAACGCAATTTTAGGTCGTGGTGATGCACAAATTAACATTAACACAACCGATTTGACTAAAACGTTGGTAATGAATGGTAATATTGATTTTAATTATCATCACGGTACATCACAAAGTTCAATTGATGCCGATATTAATGTTGCTTTGAATGGTAGTAATTCCTCGTGGACAGGAAATACTGTTATGAGTTGGGACAGTAAACCGGCTGATGCTGATAAATTAATTGTTTCAAATGCAACAGTCACATTGAATGATGGGGCAAGTTGGAACGCAACCAAAATTACAGCTTCTGATACAATGGAACAAATTTCATTGAACAACTTAATTGTTAACAAAGGAACAATTAATGTTGCTGATGGTGCCGATGCTTTGGTTGACAATTTAACGGTAACGGACTTAACATTAAATGGTAAAGTTACAGCTGATACAGTCACATTTGAAGCTGGTTCAAAATTAACAACGGCATTGGATGATACAACAAAGATTGAAGCCGGTAAAGTTTCAATTGGTGATGGTTCAACATTGAACTTAATTATTGATGGTGCTATTGAAGAAAAATCATATAACTTTATTGAGTCTTCCGATATCACAGGTGCCTTTACAATTGCCGATAACGGTTTGTATTCTTTCACGCAAGATTCAACGGGTACAATTACGGCATCCAAAAAATCAGCAGAAGACATTGCTTCTGATACAGGGGCTTCCATACAAGATGCAACAGCCTTGTTAGCCATTGTAAACGCTGATGGTTCCGGTTCAGACCAAGGGAATGCACTTGCTTCTGCTTTATCAACAGCTTTACAATCTGGTGATGCTGTTGTGGCTGTTCAAGCCGTAAAAGAAGCCGCTCCAACAACGGCTCAGGTTGTATCCGGATTAGCAAAAGAAGCTGCAAATACAATTGCACAAGTTTCGACAGCCCGTTTAGATTCCATTAAGGGAACAAATGGTGGTGATACAGTAACAGGTGCTGGTTTGTGGGTTCAAGGTTTATACAATCATACAAAACAAAGTGTAACATCTTCATCTGATGGCTTTAAAGCAAATTCACATGGATTAGCTATCGGTGCAGATACAGAATTGTCTGAAACAACCACATTAGGTTTGGGATATGGCTATATGGAAACAGATGCTGATTCAACTGGACGTGATATTGAAGTTGACAGTCACAATTTGTTTGTTTATGGCGAATATCAACCGTCTGAATGGTATGTTAATGCTGTTTTAAATTATGGGTTCTCTAAATACAAGGAAGATAAGGCTCCATTGGGTGTTGCGTTAAAGAGCAAATATGATGTTAAGTCATATGGTGCAAGTATTATGACCGGTTATGATTTTGATGGTGGTATTACACCAGAAGTTGGAATGCGTTATTTGGTTGTTGATGCCGAATCATACAATGATGGCGCACAAGACATCAATTCTAAAAAGAATGATGTGTTAACAGCCGTTGCCGGTATTAAATACACAACAAACGTTAAAACAGAAAAAGCAATTTTAAAACCGACTGTTCGCGTGGCTGCAACATATGACATCGTTTCAGATAATGATGAAGCCAGTATACAAGTTATCGGTGGAGGTAATTATACTGTTAGCGGACAACGCTTGCATCGTTTTGGTGTAGAAGCCGGAGCTGGTGTAACTGCAACAGTTAATAACTGGGATTTCACATTAGAATATAATGGTGCTTTCAGAGAAGATTATCGTTCACAAGGCGGTATTATTAAAGCAAGATACAATTTCTAATTGTGTAATTTAACTAACTATAACATCGAGTTCTCAGTTTTAATTGGGAACTCGATTTTTGATATGATAATTAACAATATATTGTGTTTTTTGTTTGACAATTAATCAATAACATGTTATTATATGTATTAGTGATGTGTAATATTATTAAAGGAGGATAATCATGAATTTGGGTGAAGATTTTGAAGAACGCTTTATTGATGATTTTCATAGACGTCTTGCTGCCGAGGAGGCTTCAACCAGAACAGATAGTAGTGCAAATAGAGGAAGAGGTAGAAGTAGAGGTATTGTTGCTACCCTTAATTCTAGTCAAAATAGAAATAGGAGAGCAAATCCTGAAACAACATCAACAAATGCGCCAAATGATGGACGTAGAAGATCAAATCTTTCC
>JAFZGR010000202.1 GCA_017555325.1 Alphaproteobacteria bacterium
AATCTTCTCCGCCCCACCCTTCTATGCATTCACACCACGTTTCGCCGTTGATTTCACGTAAAATACCGGTAATCGGACCATAGGTATCATACTTCAATTTTCCACACGATTTAGTATTTTCATCTTCATTCTCACAATATTGACCAGAAAATCCTTCATAACACAAACATTGTCCATAGCCATATAACGTTCCATGTCCATTGCATTCGGGTTTCTCAGATTTTTTAAACTCACAATTCGTTCCCCAGTATTCTGAATAACAAGCACAACCACCTCCGGATCCATATCCGTTTTGCCAATAATAATATGCTCGTCCATTACAGACATCAGTTATCCCGTCACCAAATTCACAATGCTCTCCCCAATAGCCTTTTGCACATTGATGACATTCACACCCTTTTCCAGCGTTTGAAGTGCCACCCCAACCATTATTACCACGATTATTACAATACTTTTCATTTGTACAATCTGCATCTGTAAAGCAATTACCGGCAGCATCCTGTGTTTTATAGCCTAATGATGTATCACACCGATTACATAATTTTCCTGTATATCCTGTATCACAGACACAATTTTCCCCTTCTAATCTGCCATGCATACCACAATTTAACAATGTCGGTGTATCTTCTTCCGGTGTTTCGTCATCCGTATTACCAGAATCGTCCGTATATTCAACAGTTTCGCCCGTCAAATCATTTTTTATTGTATAAACAATTGCCCCACACGTTTCTGCCGTTTCTTCTTCAACATGAACCGTATCAACCAATTTCATTTCTACCTGCTTTAATTGATTACAATCTTCTTTCGGCACATTTAATACCGATAATTCAAAATAATCAGCATAACCAACTGCCTGATAGGCATATCCCATTCTTAACGTTGCATTTTCTTCACTTAATATTTCACCCTCTGTCATTTCTTCCAGTCGCTGAATTTTTAAACCCGTATCATAGGCAATAATATTTAACTCGTTAACAATTTCATTCACACGATATTTCATCATGCCGAATTTATATCCCATAATACCACCAACACTTAACACACCAATAACCGCCAATACGCCCAGCATTTCTACCATACTTCGACCGGTTTCGTTGATTTTAGTTTGCATATTATTCTCCCTTTTTACAGTTGCTCATATATACATACTGTAATAAAAGGGACCTTTTTTTCCCTATGCAAAACGCAAAAATCAGATTTTTAAGAAAATGAAAGATTATTGTTTGAGTTGAATTATTTAGTTAAAATCAAAAAAAATCCCAAAATGTGAAAAAAAGTGTTGCAATGATACGTCCCTTTTTTTAGGATAGATACTTTTATATAATTATTATTGTTGGTTTCTTATATTTATTTCTATATTTTTTTTACACTTCCCGTCAATCTGAACTTGTTTCAAATTCTCGGGAAGAACTAAAACAAATATTTCGCCATTATCATCACACAACCTCAGGTCAGAGTCCGAAGTGACATCTTTCTAATAATGGTAATGTACGAGTACATCTAAGGGTTTCTCTCTTTACCGTCAAAATATTGCACCAATACATCCCTTTTTTACGTAAAAAAACACCACAGGAACCGATTCCTCTTTATTGTATTATCATGATATTATAAAAAAACTTTATTTAATGAATGCATTCAACAATCGGACACCCCAACCAGTGGAACCTTTGGGACAAGTCGGAGTTCCTTTTTCAGAACTATCTACACCGGCGATATCCAAATGAGCCCAAACAGTATCTTCTTTTATAAATCGCCCCAAGAAACACGCAGCCGTACTACCGCCGGCATATCGTCCACCGATGTTCTTCATATCGGCAATCGGAGAATTCAACATCTTATTGTACGCCTTATTCATCGGCAATCGCCAGAGATGTTCACCGGTTTCCTGACCGGCAGTTGTTAAATTATCAGCCAATACATCATCATTTGCAAACAAACCGGCATATTCTTCACCCAGAGCCATCATAACGGCACCGGTTAACGTTGCCAAATCAACAATAGTTTTCACACCAGAAGTTGATTGCATATACCACAAACACTCACCC